>DQTK01000048.1 GCA_015662815.1 Aquifex aeolicus
CACCTCTGTAGGCATTATAGTTGTAGAGCGTATAAATGACTCTGTGCAACCCGCACAATCTTGAAATTCTAACCATATAACAACAGGTTTCGGTTTGTTTTCAAGAGCGTAAGATAATTTTTGAAACATAGAAGGGTGTAAACCCAAAAAAGCGGTTGTAAGAGTTACAAATTTTAAAAAATCCCTTCGAGAATAACCCTTGTCTTTGAATATATCTGAAAGACTTTTCATTCATTTTTCCTCCTATCTTCAAAAATATTAGCTTGTATCATATATACACAGGCTGAGTGGGAAAGTCAACGGTTAAGCTGAGCCTGTTTAAAAAAGTAGACAGGTTGAAAGTAAAAGAGAATATACAGAAAAGCTGTAATAAGGGACAATAAGGTTGTAGGAGGTATTCTATACGGTGATATTAAAGGGAACAATTACCTGCTTGAATTGATAAAAACGGGAAAAGATACTGGTGAAGTTGAGGAACTTAAAGATAGTGATATAGTTTGCAATTGTAATGCTTTAAGTAAAGGGAAAATAGTAAAAGCTATCCTTGAAAAGGGAGCTAAATCTCTGGAGGATATTCAAACACTTACAAAAGCTTCAACATCTTGTGGAAGTTGCGCAGAATTAGTAGAACAAATCCTCAGAAAGTACATAAAAGGAAAACCACGAAGGGAAAATAAGATAGAAAAAATAAAAAAGGAATTACATCCTTTCGATGAAAAGTTCAAAAATAGAATGAAAAAATACTTCGAAGAAGGGGATTGGCAAAAAATTCCAGAAGATGATAGAGATATAAGGTTCAAATGGTACAGAGTCTTCTATAGAAAAGTTACACCCGGCTACTTTATGATCAGAATAAGAGTCCCTAACGGAAGATTAACTTACGAGCAGGCCAAGGTTGTATCTCACCTTGCAGAAAAGTTTGCAAGGGGGCAAATTGAAATAACTTCAAGACAACAGATTAATAAGATGGGTTGAATTAAAAAATATTCCTGAAATACTTGAAGCTCTGGACGCTGTGGGGCTTACAACCCTTCAAACTGGAATGGACAACATAAGAAATGTAGTGGGAGACCCTCTAACAGGCTTAGCGGAAGACTCTTTAATAGATACACTGAGGCTTTCTAAAGAAATTATGAATATATTCTTAGGCAAAAAGAAGTATGCAGACCTTCCCAGAAAGTTTAACGTTTCAATTCTGGGTTCTAAAACGGACTGTATAAACGCAATATACAACGATAGGCTTTAACCTGTATTTGGGCGGAAAAATAGGTTCGGGCGGTCCGGTGAAAGCTCTTGATATGAATATGTTTATAGAACCCTATGAAGTTATAGATGTATGTAGAGCTGTATTCGACACATATATAGAGTTTGGAAACAGGGAAAATAGGTTAAGAAACAGGTTATTTTTCCTTCTTCAAGAGTGGGGAGTGGAGAGATTCAGAGAAGAATTGGAGAGAAGAATGGCTTTTCTCGAAAAGGGTACAGAGCTGGTTGATAAACAGGGGGAAAAGGAGGGGGTTATAAATTTAAGAAACGGAACATTTGCTACTTTGGTTGTAGTTCCCGCAGGCAAAATCATAGCAAGGGACTTCAGAGAAGCAGCTGAACTGTCCAGAAAATACGGCAGTAGAGAATTAAGACTTACCGTATACCAAAACTTTTATATTCCCAACGTTCCCGAAGGAAACCTCGAAAAACTTCTCAAAGAGGAATTCTTCGATAAATTTACAGCGGTCAAGAATCCTATGTATACTCACCTTATAGCCTGTGCTGGTAGTGATACTTGTGCTTTTGGTGTTATTTCCAATAAAAGCGATGCTGTAAGAGTAGCCGAGTACCTTTCCAAAAAGGTGAAATTGGATGTACCTATAAGAATGCATTGGTCTGCCTGTGTCAAAGGGTGTGGTCAGCACGGCTCGGGAGATATAGGATTCGTAGGAACTAAAACTAAAGTAAACGGAAAAGCAGTCCTTGCGGTGGATATCTTTGTTGGAGGTTCAAAGGAAAGGGAGGGTTTCAAAGTAATTCAAGGTCTACCCTTAGATAAGGTAGAAGAAGCTACCGAAAGACTGATAAAGTTCTACCTGCAAAACAGAGGAGAGGGAGAAAGTTTTGAAGATTTCGTTCACAGAGTTGGAGCCGATGAGCTAAAAGCTGTTCTCGTAAGTCCTATGGTTTGTCCTTGAGATTTTGGTGAGGTGATTGTGTTGTGGGAAAGGTTTACTTGGTAGGTGCTGGGCCCGGGAACCCTGAACTTTTAACCTTAAAAGCTTACAGACTAATAAAGGAAGCAGACGTTATACTTTTTGATGCTCTTGTAAACAAGGGAATTCTTGAGCTTGCTAAACCGGATTGTATAAAAATTTACGTAGGGAAAAGGGAATCTAGACACACTATATCTCAGGAAGAAATAAACGAGCTTCTCTACAGATTTTCAAAGGTTTACGAAAAAGTTGTAAGACTGAAAGGAGGAGACCCTTTTATTTTCGGAAGGGGAGGAGAGGAGGTTCTATCCTTAAGGGATAAGGGAATAGAGGTAGAAGTTATTCCCGGTATTACTTCTTTTCTTGGAGCTTCGGCAAGTGCG
>DQTK01000145.1 GCA_015662815.1 Aquifex aeolicus
ATGTAATCTATGTTTTTGTAAGTCCACTTGGCAGGATGAATACCGTGTTTTATAGCGGCATTTTCTGCAGGTAGACCAAATGCATCCCAACCCATGGGGTGAAGAATATTTTTCCCTCTCATTCTCAGATATCTTGCTATTGCATCTCCTATTGTGTAGTTTCTAACATGTCCCATATGAATTCTTCCCGAGGGGTAAGGGAACATTTCTAAAACATAAAACTTTTCAGGTTTTCCTTCTTCAGCCTTAAAGACCTTAGCCTTTTCCCATTTTTTCTGCCATTTCTTTTCTATTTCACGGGGATTAAATTCTCTCATCGCTACAATAGAATTTTATATTTAAATATTGAACTTTATAAAACATGCAGAAAAAAGCTCAACTGGAAACCCTTTACGAGATAAGCAAAGCTATATCTTCCTCCTTGAATGTAGAAAAATAGTTGTGAAAGCAACTTCCCCGGGGAATATTCAAGGAGAAGGTTTTAAGAAAGGAGAAGGTATAACCGGGAAAGTTTGGAAGTACGGCGTTTCTATGGTAATCCCGGATATATCGGAGGAACCTGCATTCTTAAATAAAGTGTGGAAAGGGAGAAACCTCAAAGACAGAAAAATCTCCTTCATAGCGGTACCCATAAAGGTTAGCGGTAAAGTTGTGGGAGTACTGAGTGCTGACAAGGAACTTAAAAAAAGGATTCCATAGATGAATATGTAAAGTTTCTGAATATGGTGGCTACTTTGATAGGAAACGCATACTCCTTGCAAATACAAATAACGGAAGAAAGGGAAAATTTAGAAAGCGAAAAAAGAGCCCTTTTGTTTGAACTTCGTAAAATTTTTGAGAACAGGAAGATTGAAGGAATAGTAGGTAAAAGTTCCAAAATACTTCAGGCACTTGACGTAGTTCACAGAGTGGCACCGACAAACGCTACCGTTCTCTTGATAGGAGAAAGCGGTGTAGGTAAAGAGTTATTTGCAAAAGCTATACATTTCCTGAGTCCGAGAGCGGATAAACCCTTCATAGCAATCAATTGTGTAGCAATTCCCTCTGACCTTCTGGAAGCTGAACTTTTTGGCTACGAGAAAGGAGCATTTACGGGAGCTTACACTTCTAAAAAAGGTAAGTTTGAGCTGGCAAAGGGAGGAACAATTTTCCTTGACGAAATCGGAGATATGCCCCTAAACCTTCAAGTAAAACTTCTTAGAATTCTTCAGGAAAAAAAGTTGAAAGGATAGGAAGCTCAAAACCTATAAAGATAGACGTTAGAATTATAGCCGCTACAAACCGTAATCTTGAGAAACTCATAAGGGAAGGAAAATTCAGAAAAGACAAGAAAAGAGGACATTCCTGTACTTGTAAACTATTTTCTTGAAGTTTTTAACAAAGAATACGGTAAAAACGTTAAGGTTTCTAAAGAGGTTTTCGAAGTTTTTCTAAATTACCATTGGCTGGGGAATGTAAGAGAGCTAAGAAATGTTCTTGAGAGAATGGTAATTCTTGATACAGGTGGAATATTGACTTATGAAGACCTTCCCACGGAACTTTTAGGTTATAAAACAAATGCTCTAACAATTTTAGAAAAGGATAAAACAATCCGGAAACTTGAAAAAGAGCTTATAGAAAGTGCTCTCAAGGAATGTAATTACGTTATAAAGGAAGCTGCAAAGAGACTCGGAATGAGCCCGAGGCAAGTAAGCTACAGGATAAAGAAGTACGGGATAAAGCTGAAAAGATAATAAAACCTTTCTACATCCTACCACTTTTACATCTTTTCACTATAATTTATATGCATGTTCAATTTTACCCAAGAACAAATAAAAAGATACGCACGGCATATAATACTTCCGGAAGTTGGAGGAAAAGGTCAAGCTAAGCTTCTTGAATCAAAAGTGCTTGTAATAGGTGCTGGAGGACTGGGCTCTCCCGCACTTTACTACTTGGCCGCTGCGGGAGTTGGAACTATCGGAATTGTTGACTTTGACGTTGTAGACTTTTCAAACCTGCAAAGGCAAATACTCCATACAACGGAGAGGGTAGGTACGCCTAAGGTAGAAAGTGCAAAGAAAACCTTGGAGGCTTTAAATCCCGATGTAAAGGTAATTACCTACAATACGAAGATTAGTAAAGACAACATTATGGACATAATAAAGGATTACGATGTCATCCTCGATGGAACCGATAACTTTCCTACCAGATTCCTTATAAATGATGCATGCTACTTTATGGGTAAGCCCTTAGTCTCCGCCGCTATGCTCAGATTTGAAGGGCAGTGTACCGTATTTGACTTCAGAGATAAAGAAAATTCCCCATGTTATAGATGTCTTTTCCCTGAACCCCCGCCCCCGGGACTTGTTCCCTCTTGCCAAGAAGCAGGAATTCTGGGTTCCGTTGGGGGAATAATGGGAAGTATTCAAGCGACAGAAGCTGTTAAGCTTCTCCTGGGTATAGGTGAACCTTTGGTAGGAAAACTTCTGATAATGGATGCCTTATCAATGGATTTCAGAAAAGTAAAACTAAGAAAAGACCCTAAATGCCCTCTGTGTGGTGAAGAGCCCAAGATAAAAGAGTTAATAGAATACGACCAAAGTTGTGAGGTGAGGTTCTAATTGAGCCGTATTTTTTCTATTGAAAACTTAACCCTTTTATCCATTACTTTGGCTGTTTTCTTTGGGATTTATTTTTCCGAAATTGCGCAGAATATAAAGATTTTCGGAGATGTCTTCCTAAGCCTTCTTAAGATGATAATAGTCCCCCTTGTTTTTATTTCCGTATTTACCGCAATACTTAATCTCGAAAGTATTAATAAGTTCAAGGATTTGGGTTTGAAAGCCTTTCTATATTACCTCACTACCACAGCAATGGCAGTCTTAACCGGACTTATACTTGTAAATTTACTTATGCCGGGAAAAGGAGAAAAGCCCGATGGATTGAAAATCCCTGAAATTCCCCAAGCGGAAGAATTCTCCTTGGAGAGATTAATTTTGGGACTTATTCCTCAAAATCCCTTTTCCTCTTTTGCCCAAGGAGAAGTTCTTCAGATAATAGTGTTTGCCATATTTATAGGTCTTGCGGTTCTGACTATAGATAAGTTCAAACAGGAAATAATAAAAAATTTCTTTGAAGGTTTTAACGACGCTCTTATCAAACTTACCAAATGGGTTATAGTTCTTACACCCATAGGAGTTTTTGCTCTGGTTTCCTATCTGGTAGCGGAAGCTGGCGTTGATATTCTACTTTCTCTTTGGAAATACGCCCTTACCGTTGTAGTAGGTTTGTTAATACATGCTTTTATTAATATCCCATTAATAGCGTTTATCTTCGGAGGTTATAATCCCTATAAGTATTTTGTTCAGGTAAGGGAAGCTCTGCTTTTGGCATTTTCAACCGCTTCCAGTGCCGCAACGCTGCCTGTATCTATTGAACTCGCACAGGAAAAAGGAAAGGTTAAAAAAGAAGTGTCGGGTTTTGTCCTGCCTTTAGGTGCTACTATAAACATGGACGGAACAGCTCTATACGAATCAATAGCAGCGGTTTACATTGCTAATATTTATGGTATAGATTTATCAATCTCTCAGATGATGATTATATTTCTTACCGTAACCCTTGCATCGATAGGTGCTGC
>DQTK01000103.1 GCA_015662815.1 Aquifex aeolicus
GGAAAGAAAGGAGAATTTAGAGAACTTATAAAACAAATTGAGAAATGGGGATACTCCAGAGTAAAAGTTGACGGTCGATTAATGAGAGTTATAGAAGTACCCCCTCTTGAGAAGAATAAGAAGCATACCATAGAGCTTGTTATTGACAGATTGTTTGTCAGTGATGAGGAGCGGGCGCGACTCTTGGAGGCCATAGAAAAGGCTCTTGAATTCTCCGACGGGCTTGTGAAGGTTGAGGATGTAGAAGCCGGCACGGAAGAATTATTCAGTGAAAAGCTGGTATGTCCTGACCATAACTTTACAATTCCCGAAATTTCTCCCAGGTTATTTTCCTTTAATTCCCCCTATGGAGCATGTCCGGCTTGTAAAGGGCTGGGAGTGAAATGGGAAGTAGACCCTGCCCTCTTAATAGACCCTGAAAAGCCTGCGATAAAAGCTGTAAGAATAGCAGAAAGAGGGATATTTAATTATCTTAGATTTCCTATAGTCAATATTTTAAGGAATCTCGGATACGACCCGAGAACAATCTGGAAAAAGTTGCCCGAAAGCGTAAGAGCTACACTTCTTTTTGGGAGTGAAGGTTTGGATTTTGAAGGAATTATCAGACACCTTGAAAGAAGGTTTATCGAGGAAAATAGTGAAAGAGTAAAGGAAGAAATAGAAGACTACATAGTGGAAAAGCCCTGTCCCCTCTGCGGAGGAGCTCGACTTCGCAAAGAAGCGCTTACAGTCCTTATAGACGGAAAAAGCATTTGGGATATAGTTCAGATGCCTGTAAGTCAGGCTAAGAAGTTTTTCCTTGAGCTCAATGAAAAGCTTACAGGTAAAGACAAAATTATTGCGGAAAGATTGCTTAGAGAGATAATAGAAAGGCTCGGTTTTCTGGTTAACGTTGGTCTCGATTACCTTTCCCTTTCTCGGAGTGCGACCACACTCTCCGGAGGGGAGATGCAAAGAATAAGATTGGCTACACAGCTCGGTTCGAAACTCTCAGGAGTCCTTTACGTTCTGGATGAACCATCAATAGGTTTACATCCCAGAGATACTACTAAACTAATAAATACTCTAAAGGAACTAAGAGATTTAGGAAATACCGTGATAGTTGTGGAACATGATCCAGAAACAATCGAATCTGCAGACCACATAATAGAACTAGGTCCCGGTGCAGGTAAACACGGCGGATATCTGGTTGCTCAGGGAACTGTTGAGGATATTAAATCCAATCCTCAATCTTTAACAGGAGCATATTTAAGCGGCAGAAAAGAAATACCTTTACCTAAGGAAAGAAGAAAACCTTCCGGTAAATTTATAAAGATTATAGGAGCTAAAGAACATAACTTAAAAAACATAAACGTGGAGATTCCTCTGGGACTTTTCGTTTGTATTACCGGGGTGTCGGGTAGCGGAAAATCAACCCTTATATACGACATTCTCTACAAATACGCAAAAAATTACTTTTACGGAACCCATGAACAGGTGGGAAGAGTGGAAAAGATAGAAGGACTCGAAAACATAGATAAGGTGATAAACATAGACCAATCTCCCATAGGTAGAACTCCGAGAAGTAATCCCGCAACTTACACCAAGATATTTGACCTTATAAGAAATATATTTGCTAAAACTCCGGAAGCAAGAGCGAGAGGGTACAAATCCGGCAGATTTTCCTTCAACGTAAAGGGCGGGAGATGTGAAGCTTGTCAAGGAGAAGGTGTCATAAGGGTTGAAATGCACTTTTTACCCCCTGTATATGTAACTTGTGAGGTATGTAAAGGTAAAAGGTATAACAGGGAAACCCTGGAAATTACCTATAAAGGTAAGAATATAGCTGATATACTTGATATGACCGTGGATGAAGCTTACGAGTTCTTTGAAAACTATCCCACAATAAGTAGGAAGCTTCAAATTTTAAAGGATGTAGGGCTCGGATACATAAAGCTTGGGCAACCTGCACCTACTCTTTCAGGTGGAGAAGCTCAGAGAATAAAGCTTGCCAGAGAACTTTCTAAAAAAGATACTGGTCGGACTCTTTATCTCCTTGACGAGCCGACTACAGGCTTGCACATGGATGACATAAACAAATTGATAAATGTTCTACAAAAGCTTGTGGACAGAGGAAACACGGTAGTGGTAATAGAACACAATCTAGATGTAATAAAATCCGCAGACTGGATTATAGACTTAGGTCCGGAGGGAGGAGATAAAGGAGGAGAAGTAATTGCAATAGGAACCCCGGAAGAAGTCGCTCAAAATCCCAAATCCTACACCGGTAGATATCTGAAAAAATACTTAAGGATTAAAGAAGTAGTATCTTAGTAAGCTATGTTATCTTCTTTTTTCTTCGCTTCGTAAAGCTTTTCATCGACCGCTTTGAGGACTTCTCCTACGCTTTTGAACTTATCGTTCACTTCGATTATACCGAAACTTACAGAAGTTCTAACTTCCAAATCGTCGCATTTGAATACATACGCTGGGTGAGAAATTAAGGTAGAACAAAGGAAGCAACCCCCAAAGCAGAGAGGTAAACAAGCAAACAAATGAAATTTCTCCAACCACTCAA
>DQTK01000114.1 GCA_015662815.1 Aquifex aeolicus
ACTATAGACTGTGCTACAGCTGTTCCAACTGTTCCATAAATTACCGCAAGGATAGTTCTGTAGATTGTTCCTAAGATTACTTCTAAATCTTCCTTTTTCATAGGAATTAGTCCTGTGATTTCGTTAAGAACTTTGCTTCCATCTCTAAGTATAAAGAAAAGAGTCATTAGGAAAACAAATGTATAGAATACACTTGTTCCAGCTGTGTATACGTAGTTTCTCAGCTTATTACCTATAAAGGAAATTAAGGTATTTATAGTATTTAGAATAGTTCTTCTGAATTCATCACTTTGAATATAGGAAACTATTGGTTCAAAACGTTCCCAATTTTCTTTAACATACGGGTGTTCCTTTAGAAGGTTCACATAGTCGCTAATGTTATGATTTTGTATAAAGTTTATAACTTTAACCGAAAATAGAATTATCTGCTGGGTTGTTATTACAACTATTATGCTTAATGGTATAACTATTACAATTAAAACTAATAGAACTACCAATAATGAAGCTAAATTCTCACTTTTTATTCTTTTTTTTAAAATGTTGTAAAGAGGATATACTACAATTCCGAGAACAATTGCCCAAAGTATAGGCTTTATAAAAGGAGAAAGTATATAAAAAAAAAGTAATAGGAAGAAAAAGAAGAAAAACAGATATACAAAGAAGTAAAACTTATGCATATATTATATTTTAACCTTTTGATTTAACGTATTTCCCCCAGTTTTCCGGATTAAACGGAGAAACCTCCCTGAGCCAACTTATGACCTTTGGAAATTCTTCGAGAATGTAATCTACATCTTCTTCTGTATTTTCTCTTCCGAAGGAGAAGACAACCGACCCGTTAGATATTTCCTTAGGAATCCCTACAGCGCTTAGAACGTGAGACTGTTTTAGAGCTAAAGATACACATGCGGAACCGGATGCGGTTTCTATTCCCATTAGGTCAAGTCTGAGAAGCATAGCCTCTCCTTCAACGAAGTGAACTATGATAGAGAGATGATGGGGTAATCTCTGGGTGGGGTGTCCTGTAAATTCTATGTAATCTACCTTTTCCTCAAGTCCTTTTCTTAGCTTATCCCTGTAGTAAGAAAGTCTCTTTATTCTATCTTCAAGCTCTTTCATTGCAAGTTCTGCAGCAGCCCCGAAGCCAACTATTCCCGGAACATTTTCTGTTCCAGCTCTTACACCCCTTTCTTGGGTTCCTCCTTCAATTAAAGGTTTTACCTTTACACCTTTTCTGGTCCAGAGTGCTCCAACTCCTTTGGGACCGTACATCAAATGTGCCGTAAAAGAAGCCGCATCAACCCCCCAATCCTGAACATCAACGGGATAATGTCCCAAGCTCGGTGCAGCATCTGTGTGGAATATAACTTTTGGATTCTTTTCCTTAGCAGCTTTTACAAGCTCTTTTATATTCTGTATAGTACCTATTTCCCTGTTAGAGTGGCCTATCGATACGAGTACCGTATCCTTTCTTACAGCTTCCCTTACCTGTTCAGGGTCTATAAAACCGTATTTATCAGGTTTAAGGTAAGTAACTTCCCATCCTTCTCTTTCAAGAGTTTTGCATGGGTGGAGTATGGAGTGATGCTCTATCTGAGTGGTCACTATGTGCCTACCTCTCCTCTGGTAAGCTTTTGCAATTCCTTTTATTGCAAGGTTATTAGCTTCTATTCCGCCGGATGTAAATATTATTTCTTCAGGGATGTTTGCATTTATAAGCTGTGCTATTTGTTCCCTTGCTTTTTCAACAGCGTCTTTGGCTTCTTGGCCAAAGCTATGTAAAGATGTAGGATTACCGAACTTTTTCCTAAAATAAGGAAGCATAGCTTCAATCACTTCTTCCGCTACGGGAGTAGTTGCTATATGGTCTACATAGACAACTTTCTTACCCGCTTTAGTTTTAAACATTTTTTACCTCCTTTCTAATCTCTAATAAGATAGTGCCCTTATTTTCAAAAATATTGACAAAGACCAACATATCCCCGTAGCTACTTTCCTGAGACAACATTGCTCAACACTTTGGCTATGCTCGTAAAAGCTTTCGCCACTTCGGAATCCGGGTGGGATATTACTATAGGTTCTCCTCTATCGGATTTTTCCGCAACTTCCGGGTCTATAGGAATGGAACCGAGAATTTTTAAACCGTATGTATTAGCAAATTCCGCAACCTTACCTTTACCGAAAATATAGTACTTTTGTTTATCACTGGGACATATAAAGTAAGCCATATTCTCTATAACTCCAAGAACGGGAATATTAACCTCCTTAAACATAGATACTGCTTTTTTAACATCTGCAAGAGCTACATCTTGAGGTGTGGTCACAACTAAGGCACCTGTAAGGTCTACGTTTTGCGCTAGAGTAATTTGAACGTCTCCTGTTCCCGGAGGAAGGTCCGTTATGAGAAAATCTAAATTTCCCCACTTTGTACTAAATAGAAACTCTGTTAAAGCCTTCATAAGCATTGGACCACGCCAAATCACAGGTGTATCTTCGGAGGGTAGCATAAATCCTATGGATAAGATCTTCATATTGTACTTTTCTATTGGGATAAGTCTCTGGAATTGGTCTACTGTGATTCTTTCTCCTTTTAAGCCGAAAAGTGTAGGAACACTGGGACCATACACATCCGCGTCTAAAAGGCCTACCCGGTATCCAAGCTTGGAAAGAGCTACCGCCAAGTTTGCAGCTACAGTGGATTTCCCAACTCCTCCTTTACCACTTCCAACGGCGATTATATGTTTTACACCGGGGATTTTTTTCCTTGTGAACATAGGTTGTTGCATTTGAGGTGGATGCTGTGGAGCCTGCCGACCTTGGGGAGCCTGCTTTAAAGGAATTTGAGTTGAACCGGATTTTGAAAATTTTATGTCAACTTTACCTACATCCGGCAAATTACTTAAAACATCTATAGTTTTAGCCCTGATTATATCTTCTAACCCATCCTTAGGTAGTTCCATTACAATGGTTAAAGTGTCTCCTATCATTTTTATGTCTTTTACTATTTGTGCAAGATTTTGGTTTACACCAACATCTTCAAGTGTCTCCTGTTTTAAAGCTTCTATGATTTCCTTTACAGCCATACCATCACCTCCGCATTAAGGTTTACTACTTTTTAATTTAAGCTTTAAACCCTAATAAAAATATTAGAAATCTCTTATTTTCTCTTTACCCACGATATGGGACCGTAATAAATTTCCGAAGAAGCTATACCTATGTTTTCAGAGAGAGATGGATGAGAATACATACTTTTTGATGCGAATTCCACAGTTTTACCATCTTTTATCATATGGACAACTTGATGAATTAACTCTCCTGCGTAAGGTCCAACTATATGACATCCTAATATCTCTCCTGTTTCTTCATCCGCTACAATTCTTACAAATCCTTCATTTTCTCCATCATCCATAGCTTTTGGATTTGCCACAAAGGAAGCCACTCCTACCCTTACCTCTATATCTTCTTCATCAGCTTGGTCTTCCGTTAATCCAACCGAGGCAACTTCTAGAGCGGAATATATAATTTTGGGAATTATTCTTTCGTTCTTTTTCCAGTCTCTTTCTCCGAGCATATGGGCTACTGCAATTTTGCCTTCATACATAGACTTATGGGCAAGCATGAGAGGTGAGGTAATGTCTCCACATGCGTAAATATTGGAAATATTTGTTCGGGAATATTCATCGGTCTTTACAAATCCCCTTTCGTCCATTTCTATACCTAAGTCTTCGAGACCTATTCCTTTTGTATTGGGTTTTCTTCCAACACCCAGTAGTATAAAATCCGCTTCAATTTCTGTCCCGTTGGTCAATTTCGCCTTTATACCGTTCTGAGTTTTTTCCCAGGTTTCAACAGAGGTTTTAGTCTTAATCTCTACACCGAGTTCTTTTAATTTTCTACCAAGATATCTTGCACTGTCCTCGGGTATATCGGGGAAAGGGAGAACCCTGTCTTTGATTTCTACCAGAACAACTTCACTGCCGTATTTTCTGAATATGTACGCAAATTCGACACCTACCGCCCCACCACCTACAATTAAAACTTTCTTAGGGATAAAGTCTATATCCCATATCTGGTCTGTATCTATAACGTATTTTCCATCGGGAATTAAGTTGCCTACAGCTGTGGGAGATGAGCCTGTAGCTATAAGTATGTACTTAGACTTTAAACTCTTCTCTGCACCTTCAACGAATACCGTATTAGGGTCTTTTAGAATACCCTTACCGTAGTATATTGGTATCCTTAGTTGCTGAGCAAATTTTTTAAAGTTTTCCCTTATAGTAACAACTACCTTATCTCTTCCCTCCTTGAGTTTTTTATAATCGAAGCTATAGCCTTTGTGAAGTATTCCGTACCTTTCCATTTTTTCAAATTTGTCTATCAAATACGCTCCGCGTCTCATATATTTGGATGGGATACAACCCCTATTTAGACAGTTACCCCCTACAGTATCCGGAGAAAGTTCTACAAAGGCAATTTTCATCCCTCTTCTGAAAGCGTATAAGCCAGCTTCGTATCCTCCGCTTCCCGCACCTATTATAATTAAGTCATATTCCATCGGTTGCCTCCTTTAAGGCTACAGACAGAATTTACTTTTTTTTTACTTTTAATTGTACAAATCTACTATAGAGATTGAAATATCTTTATATCTTTATCTTAACTCCTTTTAAGAAAGTCTAATTTTGAGAGAAATTGTGTTTCGTAAAAGATAGCATTCTTAAAATAGCTTTTTATGGGTATTTTATGGGATTTGTATAAGGGAAAAGATTTCGATGTGAAACCTACGTTAGATAGAATAAAAAAAGCCTGTGAATATATAGGAAATCCTCAAAATAAATATCCTGCTATACTCGTTGGCGGGACGAACGGCAAGGGTTCAACTTGTGCTTTTACAGAGAGAATATTAAGGGAGCATGGTTTTAAAACGGGTTGGTTTGTATCTCCTCATTTAATCTCTGAAAATGAGAGGTGGAAGATTAACGGGAAAAATATGGATGAAGAACTTTTAAAAAACTATGTAAAAGAACTAAAAAATGTTTTCGAAAAATTCAATCTTACCTATTTTGAAGCTGCTACATTAATAGCGGTGAGATACTTTGCCGATGTAGATATAGACGTTGCTGTCTTCGAAGTAGGTATGGGAGGAAGATGGGATGCTACGAAAGTTGTAAATGCAGAGGTAATTGGAATAACCAACGTAGAAAGAGATCATACAAAGTGGTTAGGAGAAAATATAGAAAAAATAGCTGAAGAGAAGCTTCAACTTTACAGAGGTAATTCCCCACTCGTCCTCGGTAGTGCAAAATATCCGTTATACACCAAAGCACTGGAAATGAATTTGAGAAATTTAAAAGTTGCAGGAATTGACTATGAATATTTTGGAAAAATTGAAAAGGCTATAACTAAACTCTCTGAGTATAAAAGTGAATCTATAGAATTGGATAATTTGGAAATCTCATTATGGGGAAAATGGCAAATAGATAACGTTTCAATGGCAATTACTTTGAGTTCCTTGTTTATTGAGCCAGTAGGTGACAAGATTAAAAATGCGGTAAAAAATACAATATGGGAAGGTAGAATGGAGATTTTGAGGAGAGACCCACTTTTAATGATCGATGCTTCCCATAATCCCTATGCGGTAGCGAAAGTTATCAAGGGGGTTAAAAAATACTTTCCGGAAATAAAATTAGGATTTTCTGCTCTCAAAGGTAAGGAATGGGAATTAACCCTTAAAATTATACGTAATTACTTCGATGAAATTTACATACTTCCTATAAATTATTATCGTTCCGAGGATATAAGCAAGCTGGAAAAATTTGCAAAAGAATTGGGATTTAAAACCGCAACTTCTGAAATAGAGGAAATTATTAATTCAAAAGAACACTTTTTGGTTTTAGGATCTATATATTTGATTAGCGAAATAAAACAATGTTTTAGTATTTATGAAAAGGAGTATATAATTTGAACCTGATGGGAATTGTGTACAAATATCCGATTTTCAACAAGGAGGGGGAGATTTTTGGATTTGACATATTCCTAAGAAACGAGGATTTATCCACAAACGGAAAAAAAAATTCCAAGATAATAAATCTACTTTTAGAAGAAGAGCCATCGAGAATTTTCGGTGATAAGAAGGTTTTTGTAGAACTATCCCAAGAGTTTATAGAAGCTGCTTTTTTTGAACTCCTTCCTTCATCTCACGTAATTGTAAAGATAAGAAACGTGCAAAAGATTACGGATAAATTTATAAGGGATATTCAGGAACTGAAAATGAGAGGCTTTTCAATTTGTCTTTCTGATTTTAAGTTTGAAAAAGTAAACCTACTACCCCTTCTTACTGTATCGGATTTTGTAATAGTAAACTGGAAGCGATTTTACAGTGAGAAAGATTTTATTGAAGAGTTAACAACTTTAAAATCCTTGAATAAAAAGATAATCTTAAAGGAGATAAACTCCAAAGAGGACTTAGATAAAGCTAAGGATTTCGGAGACCTCTTCCAAGGAAAAGCTTTAGGTTCCCCTTCTCTGGTTAAGGATATCAAAAGTGTTCTTTTTCTAAAAAATACAATAGTTAAACTTTTTCAAGCTTTGCAGGAAAAAAGTCTTGATAAAGTTGTAAGAATTATAGAATCTGATGTAGGTTTAACTTACAAGCTCCTTAAATGGGTAAAGAATTTTTATCCCGGTAAAGCCGAAGATATTCAAACAGTAGGTGATGCGGTTTTCTTCCTAAGTATCAACGATATAGGAAATTTTATTTTGGCTTTGGCTATGGCTGAACTTTTTGCCGGAAGGAAGGAAGAGGAAATTATAAAGCGTTCGCTCTTTAGGGCACACCTTGCAGAAGAATTGAGTAAGCTTTACATTCCGGACCATACTAAACAAGCATACTTCATAGGTTTATTTTCCCTAATGGAAGAATTGATAGGTGAAGAACCCGCTTCTCTTGCAAGAGAATTAAAACTCAGTGAGGAAATAGTCGAGGCTTTCGAACGGAGATATAACGAGTTTGGTTTATTACTTTCGTTGGTAGAACTCTTAGAATTTCACTATAACGACGAAGATATATTAAAACATGTTGCAAAAATAATAGGTTTAAGTAAAGAGGAAGTAAAAGAAGCTATTAGGAGAGCCCGAGAAAAGGCCCTTGAACTTACTCGGTAGCGTATGAGTGTAAACCGGGGAAATAAAGATTTACTGCAAAGAAACATATAAGTACTGTTATAAAGCCGAATACTACCATCCATGCAACATTTTTCCCTTTCCAGCCCATTAGTTGTCTCGCATGAAGATAAGCTCCGAAGAAAAGCCACACTATTAAAGACCATACTTCTTTAGGGTCCCAGCTCCAGTATCCGCCCCACGCTTCGTTAGCCCACGCCGCACCGAGAATTATGGAGGCAGTCCAGATAGGAAAAACTATTGCTATGGATTTGTAAGTGATTTCATCCAATACTTCCTTTCTCGGGAAGAAGTTTCTCACAAATTTATTTTCCCCGAAGTATTCCTTCAGAAGGTATGCTACCGCTCCGCCAAAACCTACGGTAAAACCGGCATACCCTATAAAGGCTGTAATTACATGAAGGTAAAGCCAATAGCTCCTTAAGGCAGGCATAAGCGGAGTAATTTCATAATTGGCTTTAAACAGAGCAAAACCGGATACCGCTACTATAACGGGAACTACAAATGCTCCCAAGATTTTAAAACCGTACTTTCTCTCTATAAAAAGGTATATGGCACCGGCTATAAAACTCCAAAAGGTTAAAGCTTCAAACAAATTACTCCAGGGTGGATGAAATATCCCCATCAGATAACTCTCATAAGCTCTTCTTATCATTCCTGTGAGGTTAAGTAGTAGAGAAATATAAAGTGTAAAAGCAGCCACTGTGCCTGTTATCCTTTCCCTTAAAAAGAGGTAAGCCAAGTAAATTACGGAAGATAGGATATACCCCAGAAAAGCAGAATTATACCAAAAAATATTTTCTATAGGGAGAAGAAAAGCAGCCCCTATGGAAAGTAAGACTCCTGCTATAAAAAATATTAGATCTTTATTTAGTTGAAAATTTTTCTCACTTACACTTACTTCTTTCATAATTTACAAATTACTTTTCCTCCGACTTTACGTCAACTTTAATGTCTACTGCCACATCTTTATGAAGTCTTATCTTTACAGGAAAAACTCCCACTTCCTTTATGGGATGGTAGAACACAACATTTTTTCTTTCTATCACGATTCCCTTTTCTTTGAGAGCGTTTACTATGTCCATTGCAGTTACCGAACCGAATAATTTTCCTCCCTCACCTGCAGGCTTTCTCACTTCTACTACTACACCTTCAAGCTTCTTAGCAATTTCCTCAGCTTTTTTCTTTTCTCTAAGGAGTTTCCTTTCCTTTTGTGCGAGGATTGTTTGAATGTGTTTAATATTCCCTTCAGTAGCAGGAAGAGCGAGACCTCTGGGTATCAAATAGTTCATCGCATATCCGTCTTTTACATTAACTATATCGCCAAAAAATCCTAATCCTTCAACGTCTTTTACCAAAACTACCTTCATTTCCCATTTACCTCCTTTTAACGGAAAAGTAATGAAATTATACTACTGATGTAAATATTTAGTTTATAATATGTAGCGTTATGGCAAAACTATCTCCGCGGGACATAAGGAGAAAGATACAGGGTATAAAGAACACTAAAAGAATAACAAACGCCATGAAAGTTGTGTCCGCGGCAAAACTCAGAAAAGCTCAGGAACTTGTTTACGCATCGCGCCCTTACTCTGAGAAAATTTACGAATTGGTAGCTCACCTTTCTAAGCACGTTGATGCGGAGGAAAATCCCCTTTTTGAGGTAAGAGAAGAGAAGAATGTAGATATTATTCTCATCACCGCGGACAGAGGACTCGCTGGAGCTTTCAACTCTAATGTTATAAAAGAAGCGGAAAATCTTATAAAGGAGAAAAAAGAACAAGGAAAAGGAGTAAACCTTTTCCTTATAGGGAGGAAGGGAGTCCAGTATTTCACCAAGAGAGGCTATAAGGTAATAAAGGGCTATGACGAAGTTTTCAGGAAGACAGTAAACTTTTCAGTTGCAAAGGAAGTAGCAGAAACAGTGAGAGAAAGATTTCTCAATGGTGAAACCGACAAGGTTTATTTGATAAACAACGAGATGGTAACCAGAGCAAGCTATAAACCCATGGTGAGAACGTTCTTACCCTTTGAAGCTCCGGGAGCGGAAGAGGAAATCCCCGGAGTTTACGAGTTTGAGGTATCCGAGGAGGAGTTTTTCAATTACATAGTGAATCTATATCTCAACTACCAAATATACAGAGCTATGGTTGAATCAAATGCCGCTGAACACTTTGCGAGAATGGTAGCTATGGATAACGCTACCAAAAATGCCGATGATCTTATTAGACAATGGACTCTTGTATTTAATAAGGCCAGACAGGAAGCTATTACTACGGAGCTTATAGATATTACTAACGCTGTTGAAGCTCTAAAAGCACAATAAAGGAGGTTTTATAGATGGCGGAAGCTATAAAGGGAAAGATAGTACAGGTAATAGGTCCGGTAGTTGACGTTGAGTTTGAAGGTGTAAAGGAACTTCCAAAGATTAAAGATGGGCTCAAAACCATAAGAAAAGCTATAGACGATAGAGGTAACTGGTTTGAAGAGCTCCTCTTTATGGAAGTAGCACAGCACATAGGGGAACACAGGGTAAGAGCAATAGCGATGGGGCCCACCGACGGATTGGTAAGAGGGCAAGAAGTAGAGTATCTTGGCGGACCTATAAAAATACCTGTAGGTAAGGAAGTCCTCGGAAGAATATTTAACGTTGCAGGGCAACCCATAGATGAACAAGGTCCGGTAAACGCTAAAGAATATTGGCCTATGTTCAGAACTCCTCCCGAATTGGTCGAGCAATCTACAAAGGTTGAAATCCTTGAAACGGGTATTAAGGTAATAGACTTACTTCAGCCAATTATCAAGGGTGGTAAGGTTGGGCTCTTCGGTGGAGCGGGAGTTGGAAAAACCGTTCTAATGCAAGAATTGATTCACAATATAGCAAGATTCCACGAAGGATACTCTGTTGTTGTTGGTGTCGGAGAGAGAACAAGAGAAGGAAACGACCTTTGGTTAGAAATGAAAGAATCCGGAGTGCTTCCCTACACGGTAATGGTTTACGGACAGATGAATGAACCTCCCGGAGTTAGATTCAGAGTAGCACATACCGGACTTACAATGGCGGAATACTTCAGAGACGTTGAAGGACAGGACGTTCTCATTTTCATAGATAACATCTTCAGATTTGTTCAAGCGGGTTCTGAGGTTTCTACACTTCTCGGAAGACTGCCTTCCGCAGTTGGTTATCAACCCACACTAAATACGGACGTTGGTGAAGTTCAAGAAAGGATTACATCTACCAAGAAAGGTTCAATTACAGCTATACAGGCGGTTTACGTTCCCGCAGACGATATAACAGACCCTGCACCTTGGTCTATCTTCGCGCACTTGGATGCTACAACGGTTCTCACGAGAAGATTGGCAGAACTTGGTATTTATCCCGCAATAGACCCTCTGGAATCTACATCTAAATACCTTGCCCCTGAATACGTAGGTGAAGAACACTACGAAGTTGCTATGGAAGTGAAAAGAATACTCCAAAGATACAAAGAGCTACAAGAAATCATTGCAATTCTCGGTATGGAAGAGCTCTCCGATGAAGATAAAGCTATAGTTAACAGAGCTAGAAGAATTCAAAAGTTCCTATCTCAACCTTTCCACGTTGCTGAACAGTTCACAGGAATGCCCGGTAAATATGTAAAACTTGAAGATACAATCAGGTCCTTTAAAGAAGTGCTAAGCGGTAAGTATGACCATTTACCTGAAAACGCTTTCTACATGGTAGGAACCATAGAGGATGTTATAGAAAAAGCCAAACAAATGGGAGCTAAGGTTTAATTCCTTTCTCCCCTTTTCTTTAAAAACCCTTTCCATATAATTCCGAGAAAAAGAGAAATAATCCCTAGGATAAAGCTCAATACTCCTATAAATACTGTTGCATCGTACCAAAATTTCATAGGGTAAATCCTTATTAAGGTATCAGAGTATTTAAACTTCCAAGAGTAAGGGTCAAAGACTGCTATGTGAAATATTTCGAAAGCCTTCTTATAATCTACGAATGTCAGAGCACTTAAAAATATAAGGAAAATCGTATTAAAAATTCCGGAATATAT
>DQTK01000107.1 GCA_015662815.1 Aquifex aeolicus
AAAGGTATAAAAGGGTTTCCTCAAATAATATTGAGAGGGGAGGATTTCTTTGTTTACAAGTTCATAGAAGGAATTACCTATGGCAAAGCAAAACTCTCCAAGGAAGATAAGAAGAAAGTTCTCAAAAGTGTCTTGGAAAAAGCTTATTTCCTTGACAAATTGGGAATCAATAGGGATGAGTTTTCTAATATTCGTAAAAACGTACTGATAGATTCTGAGGGAGAGGTTTACGTAATAGACTTTGATAGAGGAACATTTAAGAAGAATCCTTCAAATGTAAGACAGTTCCTTCAGTTCCTGAGAAGAGAGGGATTTATGTCTCAAGAATGGGCTATCGATTTAGGCAAACGATATAAGGAAGACCCTGAAAAGGTTATTGAGGAAATAAGGAAAATACTTACTTGATACCTGTACTTCCGAAGCCTCCTTCTCCTCGCTCCGTTGAAGAAACCTCCTCCACCTCAACTACTTCGACCCTCTGAACAGAAGATATTACAAGTTGAGCTATTCTTTCACCTCTTTCTATTACAACTTCTTCCTGTCCTAGATTAATAAGTATTACTTTTACTTCTCCTCTATAGTCTGCATCTATAGTGCCCGGAGCGTTAAGAACTGTAAGACCTTTATTGAGTGCGAGTCCACTTCTTGGTCTTACTTGTCCCTCGTATCCTTCCGGGATTTCCAATATTAGTCCCGTCGGTATAAGTACTCTCTCGAAAGGTTTTATTTTTAAAGGTTTATCTATGGCAGCCCTTAAATCCAATCCTGAGGAATGAAGGGTAGCGTAAGAGGGTAAGGGCAAACCCTCGGCGTGGGGAAGCCTTTTTACCTTAAGAATAACCTTAGACATTATTGGTAAACTTGGGTCTTCCCTGTTCATCTATTTCTATAACTTTCACCTTGAGTGTATCACCTAATTTGAACTTCTGTCTTGCATCCCTAACTTTTTCCTTCATCTTAGATACGTGAAGTAATCCTGTTTTTCCGGGTAAATACTCTATGAAGACTCCGTACGGTTCTACTCTTACAACTTTACCCTCTACCACCTGACCTATCTTTAGCCTATCTCCTTTTTTTTCTTCTTCCTCAAGCCCTACAGTAGTAAATCTCGGTCTTCCGAGTTCGTCAAGGTCAAGGACTTTAACCTTTATTTGTTCTCCGACCTTATACTTTT
Source organism: Aquifex aeolicus (assembly GCA_015662815.1). Classification (GTDB taxonomy): domain Bacteria; phylum Aquificota; class Aquificia; order Aquificales; family Aquificaceae; genus Aquifex; species Aquifex aeolicus_A. The sequence goes on from DQTK01000107.1 coordinate 1,175, forward strand.
CGGTAGCACTTCTTACGGGTTCTGCCATCTTGGAAACGTGCAACAATCCTATCTTTCCGGGCCATAGCTCAACAAAAACTCCGTACGGTTCTACTCTCGTAATTACACCCTCGTACACCGCCCCTACTTCCACTTCCCTTATTACGTCCTCCACCATCTTTCTGGCTTTTTCTAAGTTTCCTCCGGGATATACGAAAAGGTAAACTTTTCCTGTTTCACCTACCCACACTTTTACTCCCGTTTCATCGTAAATCTTTTTAACGGTAGAACCACCGGGTCCTATTATCAGAGGTGCCTTTTCTTCAGGAACTTGAATAACTTCTACTTTAGGAGTGTAGGGATTGGGTACCTTCCTAGGTTCAGGGATAGCCTCATACATTTTTTCGAGTATGTGTAGTCTTCCTTCCCTTGCTTGTTTTAAAGCTTCCAGCATTATCTCCTTGGTAATTCCTTTTACCTTTATATCCATTTGGACGGAAGTTATTCCATCTTTAGTTCCCGCTACCTTGAAGTCCATATCTCCGAGGTGGTCTTCATCCCCGAGTATGTCGGAGAGAATAACGTATTTATCCTTTTCGAGAATTAATCCCATAGCTATACCGGCTACATGTTTGTTTCCTTTTATAGGAACACCTGCATCAAATAGGGAAAGGGATGCACCACATACGGTAGCCATGGACGTAGAACCATTTGATTCAAGGATATCAGAAACTACCCTTATTATAAAGGGATATTCTTCTTCGGAAGGGAGAAGCGGTTCTATTGCCCTCTCCGCTAAAGCCCCGTGTCCTATCTCCCTTCTCCTTGGAGGTCCCCAAGGTTTAGCTTCTCCAACTGAGAAAGGAGGCATACTGTAGTGAAGCATAAATCTTTTGAATACTTCTCCTTCAGCAATCGTTTCAACTATTAAAGCTTCATCTGGTGTTCCGAGAGTTGCGGTCACATATGCCTGGGTTTGTCCTCTAGTAAATATTGCATTTCCATGAGGCCTTTCAAAGGGATGAATCTCTATCCATATCGGTCTTATTTCGTTCGGTTTTCTACCGTCTATTCTTACTCCTTCCTTAAGGATTTTTTCTCTCATTAACCCACTTTCCAGTTTTTTATAAAAATACTTTACGTTGAAATGGAGCTCTTCGGGTATTTGGTGATTTTCTATAAACTCTTCTACTATTTTGTCCAGAATTTCATATCTCTCTTTTTTATTCTTTATGTTAAAAGCTTCCAGTATCTTAGGTCTACATTCCTCTTCTAAAGCTTTAAGGATTTCTTCAGGAAGTTCAAGTTTTTCGTATTCAAATTTAGATTCTCCGATTTTTTCTCTCAGTCTCTCCTGAGCTTCTATTACCTCTTTAATAGCATCTAGACCAAAGAATAGAGCATCTGCAAGGACTTCTTCGGGTATCTCATTCCCTCCTCCCTCAACCATCACTATGGCATCTTTCGTACCAGCCATTACTATATCCAGGTCTGATTCTTTTCTTTGTTCATATGTGGGATTTGCTATAAATTCTCCGTTTACTCTACATACCCTTACACCGGCTATAGGTCCTTCAAAGGGAATTCTGGATATATGCAATGCTGCGGAAGCCCCGGTTATAGCAAGAACGTCGGGATCGTATTTATCATCCGCAGATAGAGTAAGGGCGGTAATTATTACATCGTGGAAAAACCCTTCAGGAAAAAGGGGTCTTATAGGTCTGTCTATTACCCTAGCTACAAGAATTTCCCTATCCGTAGGCTTTCCTTCTCTTTTTGAAAATCCTCCCGGGATTTTTCCGTAAGCGGAAGCTCTTTCCCTGTAATCTACGGCCAGAGGAGTAAAATCTACCTCCGTATTTTTTTCATCGGACATCACCGCGGTCACTATAACCGCGGTTCCCCCTTGTCTAACAACTACTGAACCATCCGTTAGTTTTGCATACTTTCCCGCTTCGATAATAATAGGCTCTTCCGAGTTCCCTATCTTTACCCTTTCCTCCACACTCATCCTTATCTAACCTTGAGGTTCAATTTTTGAACTACTTCGAGATACTTCGCGTAATCTTTTTCCCTTAGGTATTCAAGGAGTTTTCTTCTCTTATTTACCATTCCGATAAGCCCTCTTCTGGAGTGTATATCCTTTTTATGCTTCTTTAAATGCTCCGTTAACCTATTTATTCTTTCGGTCAATATTGCTATTTGTACCTCAGGAGAGCCCGTATCTTGTTCGTGCCTTTGATATTCCTTTATGATGTCCCACTTAACTTCCTTTGGTAAAACCATCTTTCCCTGTACCTCCATTTTAAATCTAATTAGGGCGAATAAATATTTTAATACAAAAAAATTTCAGATAAGCAATTCTTTCGAGGGAGCCTGTTTAAAAAAGTAGAGAAAGAGAATAGGATAAATCAATAAGAATGAAGCTGAAGGGAAACAAAGAGCTATATCGGTTTGGCGGAGCTTGTATATTTTGGCTAAACTTCCTGTTGTAAATCCTAACTCCTCTAATTATTAAACCGAAAAAATTTAAGAAGCTTATAGAAAAGGAGAAAAAATTAGAGGGAGAAAACAACAACTACTCCACGCTTACCTTTCTTTGAGCTTTTAGGTCTTTTAAGAGTTGGTAATCTTTCTTTATATCT
>DQTK01000043.1 GCA_015662815.1 Aquifex aeolicus
ATCTTCTGCATACTAATATTTTCGGGAATAGAAATATTTTCAGTAAGTTTCAAAAATCTTTCAAAAGCTTCCAATTTCTTTTTCTTTTCATATTCTCTGGCTTCTTTTTCTATTAATTCTTCTATGACTTCACTCTGAGATTTTTTCTTTTCCTTTGCAAGGATTTTTAAGTATTCATCTGCCTTCTTTGAAAGGGTTATGTTCTTCCTTACTTTCATAATACATAAAATTTAATGCATAAGTATTTATACATCAAATAGATTCTCTAATTTCTTTTAAAATAAAACAGAAAAAGTATGGTATTTTGAAGGCGTTTCAACAACTTTGAAATTAAGAACTTGAAAATAAGCTCTAGCAAATAGTAAGGTGTTAACTATTATGATTATCAAGATTAAGTTAAAGGCTCGTGAGCAAACAGTTTTATTACCCAAAAGCTACAACCACATACTACAAGCTTTCTTTTATGAAAATATGGATCCTTACATATCCAAATTTTTGCATGATATTGGATTTCTTTATGGGAAAAGAAGGTTTAAGCTTTTTACCTTTTCAAAAGTAATAGCTAAGATGCTCAGAAAAACGGAGTCTATGTTAATATTCGAGGGGGATTTAACTCTTTACTTTGCATCACCTCTTATAGATATAGTAAAGTCTCATTTAACAATGCTCTTAAAAAGAGATAACCTTTTCTTAGGTAAGAACAAGGTTTATTTGGAAAATATAGAAACTATAGAGCCCACAGAAGAAGAAGAAATCACGGTAAAGTGTCTATCTCCTATTACTGTTTATAGAACTCCTAAAGGAGATAAACGTTTCCATTATCTAAATCCCTTCCAGGAAGAATTTTACGAACTTTTGAAGAAAAACCTCTTAAAGAAGTTCAATCTTATATACGGAAGGAATTACGAAGGAGAGTTAACAATAGAGCTCGTAAAGATAAGAGAAAACCATAAAAAGAAGATACTCTTTAAGGGAACTCTAATAGAAGCGTGGGAAGGATACTTCAAAGTAAAGGCTACTCCGGAGATGGTAAGACTCATTCAGGAAGCAGGACTCGGAAGTAAAAACAGTGCAGGCTTTGGCATGGTAATGCCAGAATCCAAAGTGTAATATATTTTTAAATATATTTTTAAGTATTAATAGAGGGGGAAGAATTTGATAGAGGGAATTTACCAGATAGGAAAGCTTGTAAAACAAGGAAAAAAGATATCGGAAATCCTCTCAGACATACCACAAATAAAAGAAGGAAAGAAATACAAAATAGGAAAGATAAACTACAGCCTTAGCGAAGAGAAAATAGAAATAGACTTAGAGGAAGAATATGAAGTGGGTAAGGAAGATAGATATAAGTTTATGGAACCAAAAAAGTTAAACTTGACAGGTACATCCAATAAGTTTCTTGCAACTTTTAATGACAAAAATAGATTTTTGCAAGGCAGAAAATATAGTCTTTGGATATCTATTGAAGATGAGCTTTTGAAAATGAATCAGACACACGAAATAAGAAATATGCTTGATAAATTAAGAAAAATAAAGAACATATTTTATCAAATAGCAGAAAATGAATTAAAACTTAAACTGGATAAGATTGAAAATTTTAATGGAAAGAATGAGAAAGAATTCAATAAATGGATAAAAGATAGGCTTGGTAAAGATGAAGAAATTGTATTTTGGACTGTTTCAGTAGATGGTGAACTTGTTGTAGATAAAAAATTCTACGAAGAACTATTAAAGAAAAAAGTGTTTGAGGAAAAAAGAAAAAAAGGGAGAAAAAACTGTTCAATATGTAATAGTGAAGTAGACAATTACTTTGATAATTTTGCAAAGTTTCCTATGAAGTTCTATATAAATGATAAAATTGGTTTTTCACAAAAGCTTTCGGATAAGTGGTTTGGAAATTTCATTCTTTGTGAAGATTGCTATCTTTCAATACTTGCAGGAGAGAAATTCATATTGAACAACTTAAAAGATAGAATAGGACGAATAGATTACCTCATTATCCCGGAATTCGTAGGAGATGTTCCAATAAAACCTGAAAGATTAAAAATCTGGGGGGATTATCTCGTTTCCACGATAAATGTCTTTAAATTTTTAGAGAAGAGTTATTTTAAGAAAAAGCTTGAAGAATATAAGGAATACGGATATATTCCCTACTTTCTTCTACATTACCTTTTCTTTGAACAAAACAACAACGAATTTAAAGTATATACACTAATAAAAGATATACCTAAAGGAAGGCTTGAAGAGCTCAGGGAAGGATTTTACAAATATTCCGAGAAAATTTTTAAAAAGTTTCCTTACCTAAATCCTTTAAAAGGTCTTGAGGAAATTTACTGGATTATTCCTCTTAGGATATCAAAATCCGAAGGAAGGTTAATTGATATCCCAAAGCTTACAAATTTATTTGTACGAATGCTTGAAGAAACAAAGTTAGATGTAAGAGAACTTGTTTACGAATTCTCAATAGGACTCAGGGCAAAATACTTTAACAATACAAGCTATCACATAGTAAAAAACCAAAAAGCCGATCAAAAATTAAGTCAAAAATCAAGAGATGAGGAAACTATAAACTATATACTTTTAACTCATCAGCTTATTATCCTACTTAGGGAACTTGGACTCCTTAGTGGAGGTAATGTTATGCTTTCAGATGTTCCTAAGGAATTTAAAGAGTATATTGAAGAAGTCGGTTTCGGGGAAAAGGAAACCGCTCTGTTTTTACTGGGAACTCTCATAGGGGATATAGGAACCTCTCAGGCAAGATATGGAAGAAAACCCATACTCAACAAGATTAACTTTCAAGGTATGTCTTTTGAGAGATTGAAACTTCTCTTTAACGAGGTATTCAACGCTCTCAAATACGAAAGACTTCTTAGCAAAGAGAAAGAAGTTACATACGCAAAAGCTAGGGAGCTTTTTGATAAACACTTAAAGGATTGGAATTTTAAGCCTCACGAAAACGTATACTATCTGCTTTCCGGCTATGCATTTAAAACTAAGCTAAACCTTGCAAAGAAGGAGGTTAGAAATGGAAAATGAGGTTTTGAACTCCGAGATTTTGTTTCTTTATGACTGCAAAGAATGTAATCCAAACGGAGACCCGGATAATGAAAATAAACCGAGAATGGACATGCTAAGAGAAAGGGTGTTGGTGAGTGATGTGAGACTAAAGAGGTATATAAGGAACTACTTCCAAAATCAAAAAGGAAAAGCCATATTTGTTTCGAAGGTAGAGGACAAAACGGTTGATGCAACGGATAGATTTGCCTACTTCATAGCTGAAAAATTAATGGAAGATGAAAAGTATTCCCAAAAGCTTGAGGATATAAAGAAAAACATAAATGGTGATTTAAATGTTGAAAATGTAAAGGAATATGTAAAGGAGAAAAAGATTTGGGATTTGGTTGATACAGAAGGATTTCTGGAATACTTTATAGACATCAGACTCTTTGGCGTCACGCTCCCTATTAAAGATAAAAAGAGAGGAAGTTCAATAACCTTTACTGGACCAGTTCAGTTTAACTGGGGATACTCTTTGAATAAGGCAGAACTTATTGAATCTCCCTCCATAACTTCTCACTTGGCCGGAAGGGTAAAGGAAGAAGGACAAGAGGGTGGAGCGATAGGGAAGGACTGGAGGGTTTACTATTCACTTATTGCTTTCTATGGAAGGATAAGCGGAAACAGTGCAAAAAAAACACGCTTAACTAAAGAGGACATAGAAGAATTTGATAAAGCGGTGTGGAACTCAATTCTTACAGAGACAAACACGAGAACGAAGCTGAATCAACAGCCGAGATTTTACTTAAGAGTTGAATACAAAAACTCAGAAATCTTTGCTGGAGACTTGAGAAGGTATATAGACATAGACAAAAAGGAAGGATTAAGAGACATAAACGATTACACCTTAGATATAAGAAAGCTCGCAGAAAAACTCGAAAAACTAAAATATAACATCAATAAGGTATACCTTAAACTTGACGAGGAAATAAATATCAAAGGACTTGAAAAGCTAAAGACAGAGCTTGAAGGGCTTATAGAGGAAATAAAATGAAAGTTCTCGTTTTTGATCTTACAGGAGAATTTGCTCACTTTCGAGCAATTTATACAAACTCTTCCTCAATAAGCTATGGATTTCCACCGAGGACAACACTTATGGGAATAGTTGCGGCAATACTGGGTTATGAAAGAGACAGTTACTATGATATCCTTTCTCCCGAAAAGGCTCTTTTTTCAGTTTCTGTGCTTTCTCCTGTCAGGAAGTTTATGCAGACAATTAACTATGTAAAAACCAAGGAAGGATTCGGTAGCTTTAAGAATGCGGTTAATACTTATTTGAAAAGGAAATTGGAAACATATCCCAACCCTATAGAATTGATTTTCTCTCCAGATTCAGTATTAAGGTATAGGATTTACTTTCACTCAAAAGAAGAGGTATACGATAAGCTGAAAGATAGGTTAGAAAACGGGAAAAGCTTTTTTTCAATTTATCTTGGTATAACCGAATTCCTTGCTGACGTAGAATATGTGGAGGAGCTTGAAGTCAAACCTCCTATGAAAGATAAAGGAATTCGTTCGGTAATACCCGAGGCATACTTTGACAGGATTGATTTTTCTAAAAATCTTTCCCTGATTATTGAGAATATGCCTTTTCACTTTGAAATGGAAGGAAATTACAGAAAAGTTAAAAAGGTGAAGAGGTTTATATACGAAAGAGATGCGAGGGAAATTCCATTGAGAAATTACGAAGGAGTTATATCTGTAAATGGGGAAAACATAATATGGATGGAATAGTTTTTTACTCACATAGAGATCCTTACATATTACTGAAAAACCATCTAAGAGATGTTGCAGGGAGAATGATAAAAGCTTACCAAGAGCAAAAAGAATTTGTAAAACTTCCAATAGATGAAGGGTTTCTGAAGAATGTTGGTATAGCACACGATTTTGGCAAATATACGAGTTTTTTTCAGAACTATATAAGGACTAGGGAAAAGGATATAAAAGGAAGACAAAAGCATGGTTTTATATCCGCTCTATTCGGAGCGTGGTTATGTAAAGAAAAAGATGATTTTTTACCGCTTGTTGCATATTTTGTAATAAAGCATCATCATGGGAATTTAAAAAACTTTGAAGACGATCTGGACGAAGATAAGAACAGGATTAACCTTGAAATCTTAAAGGAGCAAATGGAAGATTTGAGGAAAAATAAAGAAGTAATCTCACAAGAATACGGATTTGACATAACGGATTTTTTAGAAAACTGGGAAGATGTTTGGAAGCTTTTAAAGAGAAAGAAATTTGAACTGTTTGAATCTACAGATTCTGAGAAAAAGTTAGATGTATACTTTACGATACTTTACACTTACTCCTTGTTAATAGATTCTGATAGAAAATCAGCTTCAAAGACGGAAATTATAAAAAGAAAGGAACTTCCAAAGGATTTGATAGGGAAATACAGAAAGGTAAAATGGTGGGATAAGCCTAAAAGGGATATAGATAAGTTAAGAAACAATCTCTATAAAGAAATAAAGAAGAAACTTGAAAGCCTTAAAGAAATTCCGAACATATCAACTATTACAGCTCCTACGGGACTTGGAAAAACGGTTTTAAATTTAACTGTTGCTCTTGATTACAGGAACAGATTAAAGAATAAACCGAGAATAATTTACTCACTTCCTTACATATCAATAATTGAACAGGTATACAATGTGATAGACGAAATATTAAGCATGACTTTGGGGGAGGAATACAGGAAAAATAAAAGCGTATACCTCTTAAAGCACCATAGCCTTGCGGACTTAAAGTATAAAAAGAAGGACGAAGAAGTTCCGGTAAACGAAGCGTTGCTCTTAATAGAGAGCTGGAGTAGTGAAATCGTCATTACAACATTTGTTCAATTTCTACATTCAGTGATTGCATTCAGCAGCAGTTTTCTAAAGAAATTTCACAACATAGCGGGTTCAATAATAATCCTTGACGAGGTCCAGGCAATAAATGCGGAATACTGGAAAGCGATAAGCGTTGTACTGAGAAAACTAACGGAACTCTTGGGATGTAAACTTATACTTTCAACAGCAACAAGACCCATGATTTTTGAAGAATTTACTGAGCTTGTAGAGAACGTAAATAAATACTTTAGTTCTCCTTTACTTGTGAGGACAAAACTTGTCCCTAAGGTTAATGAGTCAAAAACGGTAGAAGAGTTTGCAGAATATGTTTTAGAAAACCTAAAGGGAGAGTCATGCCTGATTGTTTTAAATACAATAAAGTCCTCAATAGAGTTTTACGAAATACTTAAGGAAAACTTGACGGATTACGAAATATATTATCTGTCCACTAACATAATTCCTCTTCAAAGGAAGCACAGAATACGGAGGTTAAAGAAGGTATTAATGGAAAGTAAAAAGGTTGTTCTTGTATCCACGCAGGTAGTCGAGGCAGGAGTTAACCTTGATTTTGATAAAGTTTTCAGGGACATAGCTCCTCTCGACGCAATCATACAGGTTGCAGGTAGATGTAACAGAAATAAGAGAAAGGATCTTGGAATCGTTGAAATTCACAGCCTAAGGTATAAAAATTCGGATAGGATTTTAGCAAAAAGAGTTTATGGAAGTACGCTCGTAGATATTTCTAAAGAAATATTGAAGGAATGCAAGGAAGACGAGTATTATCTTCTCTCTGAAGAGTACTTTAGAAAAGTTAAGAAGAACAAAAGTATGCAAAAGTCTATAGACGTTCTTTCAGACATTAAAGAGTTGAGATTTTCAGGTGAAGGAAAATGTATAGCCCGAGATTTCAAAGTAATAGAAGAAGAACCTATTTATACGGAGATTTTTGTTGAAATAAATCAAACCGCAAGAAGAATATACGAGATATTTGAAAAGGAAGTTTTAGAAGAAAAAGACATAGGAAAAAGAATTGAAAATTACAACAGGATAAAGAAAAACTTCAGAAAGTATATACTTTCTGTTCCGAAGACACTTGTCCAAGAAATGTGTATAGCCGAAGACAAATTCCCTAAGATACCCCTTGAAAACGTTAACGATCATTATGATAAGGAGAGCTATGGACTTAAATTGAAAACGGGGAATTACTTTGTTTTCTGAATTAAGTGTAAACGGAACGCTTGTCTGGTACTATCACATATGCAAAAGGGAAGTTTGGCTTATAGGACACGGTATA
>DQTK01000132.1 GCA_015662815.1 Aquifex aeolicus
AAGTATGGAGCAAAGGAACTGATAGAAAAACTAAGTCAAATTAGTAAGCATAGGGTTTTAGCAGATAAAGGGCTCAAGGGACTGTCTTCAAAAGTAAGATTCTTGGGATTGAGTGGTTGGAGAAATTTCATTTGTTTGCTTGTTTACCTCCCCGTTTTGGAAATTGCTTCCTTTGTTCTCCCTTAATTTCTCACCCGGCGTATATATCATAATTGTCCAGTTTAGAGAATATGCAAAAAGAAAATGAGAATGATTTTTAACATACATTTTTTTTGAATTTCTAATAAATTTCTCTTAGAAAAAAAGGAGGTAAGAGAAATGACAACAGAGGCTTTAAACAGGTAAGTTTTCAAAGAGGATATTTTAAAAGATAAAAATATAATTGATAAAAGCACCGGAAAACAACCAAAAGAGATAAAAATAGAAGAGGATAAGATAGTAATAGTGAAGGAAAGAGGAGAGGAAACTATACCGTTGAATTCCCTGAGAGGAAAAGCTATTTACACCAGGCTTACCACAGGAATATCGGAGTTTACCGAACCTATCTACGTTTAAATCTCCTCCTTCGTCCTTTCTATTAACTCTTTTACAACTTCATTTATTTCTCCGTCTGACTCGGGAGCAATAATTTCAACACTACCTCCTCTGTCGTAAGCGTAGCCGTACAGCTTCAGGTTCTTAACATCATTTTCAAGGGCTACCTTTGTCACTCTTGAGAAGAATTTTTCAAGGCTTTCGGAATCCCTCGGATTTACTTCCTGCTCAAATATTTCTATGGAATCTTCATCTACTTCCCCGCTTTTTGGAATAAATACAGCATAAATAACAGTTTCTTCATTTAAGGATGTTTTATCGATAAACAATTTAAACAGTTCTTCCACCTTTTGCCTCATCTGGTGTCTTATACTCATTTTTCAGCCTCCTTCTTTTTCATTAAGTACTCGTGTATATATTTTGCAGCTTCTTTACCATGGGCTAAAGCAACCACTACTCTATCCCCGCCGTTTATCACATCTCCACCGGCAAAAACTCCCTCTAGATTAGTTTCATATCTCTCATTAACTTCTATCGTGCCCCACTTTGTAGTTTTGAGTCCGCTACCTTCGTAAGCTATCGGATTAGCACGTTGACCTATGGCAAATATAACAGAATCACATTCGATTATATGTTCCGAATTAGGAACGGGTACCGGTTTCGGTCTCCCGCTTTCGTCGGGTTCACCGAGTTCCATTTTTATGCATTTTATTCCTACAACTTCTCCCTTTTCGTTCCCTACAATTTCCACCGGCTGAGTTAACCAGTGAATTATCACCCCATCTTCCATCAGATGATCCCATTCCTCCTGTCTTGCAGAAGAGGTTTCCTTTGTTCTTCTATAAACTACATGGGTTTCAACTCCTAGTCTTTTTGCAGTTATGGCACAATCTACAGCGGTAAATCCCCCGCCGATAATTACAGTCCTATTACCCAGCAGGATGGGAACACCTTTCTTCGGAAATACATTAGCTTTATATAGATTTACCCTCATCAGGAAATCTATTGCGGAGTATACACCCTTTAGATGGTCTCCCGGAAGCCCCAATTTTCCCCTTCCGGCTCCAACACCTATAAACACAGCGTCATAGGTCTTCCTTAAATCGTCAAGAGTCAGGTTTTTACCCACAAGGTATCCGTAGAAAAATTTTATCCCCATCTTTTCCAATCTTTTTATTTCCCAATCGATAATGCTTTTGTCCAACCTAGCATTAGGTATTCCGTAGTACATCACTCCCCCGGGTTTTGGCAAAGCCTCGTAAACGTGAACTTCATGTCCCCTCTTGGCAAGCTCGTAAGCACAACTGAGTCCTGCAGGACCCGCTCCTATTACGGCTACTTTCATTCCGGTGGAAGGCTCCTTTTCTATTTCCACTTCTATACCGGAAATCCTTATGAAATCCCCGACAAACTTCTCAAGGGCACCTATTGCTACAGGAAGCCCTTTGTTCTTTCTGTTTCTCACAGTGTCGTAGTAAAGAATACAGCTCCCTTCACATTGTCTTTCTTGAGGGCAAACCCTTCCGCATATGGAGGGAAATATATCGGATTCTATTATTACCTTATAAGCTCCTACTAAATCCCCTTCAGTGATTTTCTTTATAAATCCGGGGATGTCTACGTGAACGGGACAGCCCTTTATACACCTTTGGTCTGCATCCTTACAGAATAGACATCTTTGAGCCTCATCTATAGCGATATTAACGGAAAATCCCAGTTCATACTCCCTGAAGGTCTTCACACGCTCCTGCGGAGACAATGTTGGTTCTTTATTGCGGTCTAAATACCTAATCTTCTTTGCCATAGGTAAGATAATAGCGATTTGATTATGATAATCAAGTTATGGAATCATTGAAGGAAATCTTGAAAGAGTTTGTTCAAGATTATGGATACATAGGTATTTTCTTAATAGCTTTTTCGGAAAGTATCGTGCAACCTATACCTCCAGACCCCTTTATAGCTGGAGCTACTGCGTTCGGTTTAAACCCTTTAATTTCAGCCTTTGTAGCCACATTGGGCAGTGTAGCGGGAGGAGTAGTAGCTTACTTTTTGGGCAAGGCACTAGGAGAACCTGTGGCAAAAAAACTTTTGGGAGAAGAGAAATTTCTCAAGGCCGAAACCTTCTATCACAGATACGGTACTTTAGCAATAATAATAGCCGGACTTACCCCTATACCCTTCAAAGTGTTTTGTTGGCTTTCCGGAATTCTCGAATTTGAGCTTTCAAGGTTTATCCTTGCGAGTTTTATAGGTCGATTTCCCAGATTTCTCCTTTTCGCACTTTTCGGAAAAGCTATAGGGAATTTGCTTTAAGTTCTTCAAAAAGTTCCATATATTTGCTTACGGTATCTTCTATAGAGTACCTTTTAGCGGTTTCTACAGCTCTTTTGGAAATGATTGTTTTTTCTTCCTCGGAAATACTTACGGCTTTTACTATCTTCCTGCTCATACCATCCCAGTCTCCCACCTCTACCATAAAACCGTTATAACCGTCCTTGAGATATTCCGAAATTCCTCCGGCATTCGTGGAAATCACTACTCTTCCCGTAGCCATGGCTTGAAGTAGTGCTCCTGCTATACCTTCCGAGTAAGAGCCGAAGAGAAATAAATCCGCTCCCTGCAGAAGCTTATCAATATCACTTCTGAATCCGATACCGATGCAGTTTTTTTCAAGTCCATATCTTCTAAAGAGGATTTTTGCCTCCCGAGAATCGGTATCGAGTCCTACAAAGAGCATCTTGAAATTTCGAAAGGGTAATAGCTTTAAAGCTTTTAAAATTACCTCTTGCCCTTTCCTCCAAGGTTGCCAGTTGGCTACATTCATAAATAAATACTCGTTTCCTTTTACACCCAATTCCTTTCTCACCTTTTCCCTGAGTTCGGGCTGCGGAAAAAACCTTTTAAGTTCTATACCGCTCGGTATCACCTTTAACTTTTCTTTAAAAAACCCGGAATCTTCTAAAAGTTTAGCAACTTCCTTTGAAACCACAACAATCTTATCGGCAAATCTGTACTTGAGATGCCGTGAAAAGAACCCCGGTAGAAATCCAGACCTTCTGAGGGCTATCAGTTTTGGCTTTTTAGATAAGCCTGCTATAGCAAGAATCACATAATCAAAGGCGTGGGAAGAATGGGCTATTACGAAATCGTAATTATTTTCTTTGATAATCTTTCTAAGCCTCAATAGGTTTAGAGGATTAAATCTGGATTTTCCGCCTTTATAGTCCTCAAAAAAATGGATTTTTACGGGTGTGTTTTGAAGTTTTTTAACCATGTATTCGTACTGAAAGGATAGGGCTATATGGCTATCAATTCCCTTTTCCGATAAGTATTTGGTTATCAAATAGGTTTGTTCTTTAGTTCCGCACCATCCGATACCATCTATTACATTGAGAACTTTGAACATTGAAAAAAATTTAGCGGAGAGGAAAAAGGAATTAAAGTTGTTTTATAAGCTCTTTTGCAGGTTTAAATGCAAGAATTTTTCTTGCGGGAATTTCTATTACATCACCGGTTCTGGGATTTCTTCCCTTTCTTGCCTTCCTAACGGTTACTTTAAAGGTTCCTAGCCCGGGAAGTCTTAGAGTCTCTTCCTTTTGAAATAGTTCGTTTATAGCTTCAACAAAAGCTTTTAAAGCTGCGTCAGCTTCTTTTTTTGTTATGCCGGCTTTTTCGGCTATTTTTGCTACGAGTTCCGCTTTGGTCATCTTTACACCTCCCTTTAGTTTTTTCTTAAATAAATTTTATATCACTTCTTTAATTTTGAAAGAACTTTTTCATATCCCTCGATTAAATCTCCTAAATCGAATCTGAACCTATCTTTATCCAGCTTTTCACCCGTCGATTTATCCCAAAGTCTCATACTATCGGGTGAAATTTCATCAATTATAGCTATAGACCCGTCTGGTAATCGTCCAAATTCTAGTTTAAAATCTACGAGTAAAATTCCCTTTTCGGTGAATAATTTTTTTAAAATATCGTTAACTTTTAAAGCTATTTTTTCCATTTTCGGTATAAGATCAACAGGAGCTAAGTTTAAAAGTTTTATATGGTTTATACACACCATAGGGTCGTGAAGCTCATCACTTTTCATGAAAAATTCAACCAGCGGTGGTGCAAGAGCTGTTCCTTCTTTAATACCGTATCTCTTTACAAGACTTCCCGCAGCTAAATTCCTCACGACTACTTCAACAGGAAAACGTTCAGCTTTCCAAACCAACATTTCATTGTTGGAAAGCTTTTTTATATAGTGGGTTCTTATACCTTGGGTTCCAAGTATTTCGAAAATCACAGATGATATTTCCATGTTCAGGTTTCCTTTTCCTTTTATTACTTCTTTTTTCAATCCATCAAAGGCAGATGCGGTATCTTTAAACTCGAGAATCAACTTATCGGGCTCTTGGGTTTCGTAAATTACTTTTGCCTTACCTTCATAAAGCTTTCTTATCTTTTTCATAACTACCTAATTTTAAAGGTAAACTCCTTTTTTTCGAGTTCAACAATTACGTAGGGCGGAATACCCTTAAAGTTTTCATGTTTACCCTGTGAATCTAAGGCGTATACTCTAAAGGAGGTAGGTTTCCCAATTTTTACCAATTTATCCCCTTCGTAAAAATCTATACTTCCTACAGGATAAGGAAACTCGTAAAGGTAAAGATAACCGTCTTTAAAGATGTAAGCTTTCTTAACAATACCCTTATACCTATTTCCCCCTGAAGTAATTAAATACACTTCCTTCCCTTCTTTTATGAAAATCTCTTTTGCACCTACAAAACTTCTCTTTAATTCCCAAAATAGGAGCATCTCTCCCTTCAATTTTTCGGAGGTTCTAACTGCATCGAGAGAAACTCCGATTACACGGGTTAAAGAGGTAAAAAGTAAGGTAAAAATCAAGGAAATTATAGAGAGGACTATTAAGATTTCTACAAGGGTGAAGGCTTCAGAAGTGTCTCCAGCCCTTCGGTTTTGCAAGTTTTCCATCTACAAAAACCCCTTGTCCTTCGGAGATTTTACCTATTTCCGTCATATCAAGGAATGGATTCCAAGAGGATTTAGGGTGTGTAAAAAGCAATTGATAATCTTCCCCTCCAACAAGGGCATAATCTATAGGATTTTTTCCGTATTTCTCACAAAAGAGTTTTAGCTCCTTTGAAATAGGTAATTTTTCTGAAAAAATTTCCACTTTTACAGAGCTCCTTTCCGATAGATGCCAAAGGTCGGATAGGAGTCCGTCGCTTATATCCATACTTGCATTTGCATGCTTTTGAATGTGTTTTACGTAGTCTATTCGTGCGGTAGGTTTTAAATGTCTTTCTATAAGGGCTAACTCAAAGGGTTCGTATTCCTTCTTGTTCATAAGAATCAGCTCGAGTCCGGCACGGGAATCGCCCAACGTTCCGGATACAAACAGACTATCTCCCGGTTTAGCCCCTTTTCTCCCGACAAATCTCTCAGTCCTTCCAAGGACAAATACGGATATGCTAATCTTCTCCAGTTTGGCTATATTTCCGCCTATAACCTTACATTTATAAAACCTACAAGCCCTATCTATGCCCTTATACAGCCTTTCTACGTAAGAGTTTTCCAAATCCTCGGGAATGTTCAAGGAGATTAAGACCCATTCAGGATATCCGCCGTTGCTTACTATATCACTCACATTCACACTTATAGCTTTCCACCCAACAGCTTCGGGAAGATAATTACTGAGGAAGTGAATACCCTCGTTCATCGTGTCCGTGGTAAGGAGCAAAGTAGATTCGCTTTGAATTTTTATAGGAGCTGTATCATCTCCAATTAATTCAGATTTCAGGATTTCCTTTAGTCTATTTATTAGCTCAAATTCACCCAGTTGCCCCACTTTCATTTTTTCACCTTTTCCTCAGATAGTTTTATCACTATTACTTCTCTGACCTTATTCTTTTTAACTTCGTTGACTATAAACTTATATCCGTTAAACACAAATTCGTCTCCTTTTTTGGGTATTCTTCCAAGATTGGCCATCACAAATCCGCTCACTGTATCGTATTCGTATTCCTCCGGGAGTTCCATTTCAAGCTTTCCAGCGAGTTCTTCTATATCCACGGACCCTCCCACTTTGTAGGTATCCGACGAGATTTTTTCGAGTTCCTTCTCTTCTTCGTACTCTTCCGGGACTTCTCCCACTATCCACTTTAAAACATCGTAAAGGGTAATTACTCCCGATACTACTCCATGCTCATCGATAACTATAGCAATTTGCGCTTTTTTCTTTTTCAGTTCAGTTAAAAATTTTGCAACCGTCATTACTTCCGGAACTATAAACGGCTCCCTTGCAAACTCTTTTAAGACTTTATCCCTGTTTTTCTGAACGGGGAGAAAATCTTTCACGTGAACTACGCCCGTAATGTTGTCCAAAACCTCCCTGTATATAGGGATTTTACTGTGAGCTCTTTGCTTGATAATAGCTATTATCTCTCCGACTTTTTTGTCCTCCGGAAGGGAAAATATGTTAGGTCTGGGAGTCATTATTTCTTTTACTAGAACTTCATCCATTTCTAGGACTCTTTCAATCATTATTTTTTCTTGCAAATCAAACTCACCGGTTTCTACACCCTGTTCTATTATTCCCAGTAATTTCTCTTCGGTAAGTTCAAAGTCTTCCTCCTTTATCTCTATACCGAGTTTTTTCAGGAGAAAATGAATAGGAAAAATGAGGATAAACCTTACAGGTGTAACTATTATGTGAAATAAGTAAAAAATGGGTGCGTATATCAAAGCGAGTCTGTCGGCTATAGGTAAGACGATATTCTTCGGAAGCGTTTCCCCGAAGATAAATATAAACGTCGATGTGAGAACTACGGATAAGAATGCTCCTTTCTGTCCAAAAAGCTCCACAAAAGTTTTTGTTCCGTAAGAGGCTATTAGAATATTCACAAGCTCGTTTCCTATCAGGATTGAAATGAGCACCTCTTTCGGTTTAGAAATTAGATACATCAATACTTTGTAAAACCTACTACCGGAAAATTTCATTAAAACCGGTTTACTTACGCTGAAGAAGACCACTTCAGAAGAAGCGAAGAATCCCGAAGCAAATAACAGGAACAGGAAAACGAGAAAATCAGTATAGATTGCAAGCAACGATTCTTCCATTTATTTCAACCCTCCTAAGTGTTTCCTTACACTCCTCAAAAGCTTCAGGGCAACGCGGATAAAAGGGACAACCTTCCTCGGGAATTTCATATTCCTCCTCTAAAGTATCTATCAATTTTCTTTCCATGGGATGTTTTGCCGGCAGATTGCTGAGGAGAAACTTGGTGTAAGGATGTAAGGGATTTTTCAATACCTCACTTTTTTTACCAAGCTCCATCAATATACCTGAATATATCACTGCAACCCTATGGGCTATCTTTTCTACCACACGGATATCATGGGTGATAAAAATAAACGCTATACCCTTTTGGTTAAGGTCTTTAAAGAGCTTTAATATCTCTTCCTGAATGGAGACATCCAGAGAAGCTGTAGGCTCATCTGCAACTATTAACTCGGGATTCAAAACAATAGCCCTTGCTATAGCTACCCTTTGAGCTTGACCTCCCGAAAGTTGTAACGGCTTTCTTTTAAGAATTTCAAAGGGAAGATTTACCTTTGCAATTGCATCTTTAACCTTCTCCTTTCTATTTTTCTCTCCGTGTACTATCAAAGGCTCTTCTACAATTTCTTCTACCTTCATTCTAGGATTTAGGGAAGTTCTCGGGTCTTGGAAAACCACCGATACCTTACGTGTATACTCTTTACCCATTGCAAATATATCTCTACCTGCGAACAGTACCTTCCCCTTGGTGGGTTTTTCCAATCTAAGAATTATTTTTCCTAAGGTGCTCTTTCCCGAACCACTTTCTCCCACAACAGCCAGTATTTCACCTTTGTAGATATTCAGAGATAAATCCCTAAGGGCATAGAAATCCTTTTTCCTGAAAAATCCCACCTTCACCTTGTAAACTTTCGTAAGATTCCTGATTTCAAGAAGTGTATTCCTATTCATTTAATCTTATTCATCTAATCTCAGATAGTCCGTGAAAACTTTAGCTCCCTTTTCCTTCTCAGGTGTGCATCAAAGACCATGGCAACGTTCCTAATAAGCAGTCTTCCGACGGGAAGAATCCTAATCTTTTCCTCTTCAATCTTTATAAGTCCATCCTCTTCCATCCCTTTTAGTTCTTCCAATTCCTTTTCGAAGTAGTTTTTAAAATCTATTTCGAACATGTTTTCTATCTTTTTAAAGTCCACTCCGAGATTACACATTATATCCATAATTACTTCTCTTCTTATGAAATCGTCTTCACTCAGGATGTATCCCCTAAATACGGGTATTTCTCCTTTATCAACGGCGTTATTATACTCTCTCAGAGTCTTGAAGTTCTGGAAGTAAGAATCGTAGAGCATACCTATTGAAGTAGCTCCAAAACCTAAAAGCTCCACTCCCTTCTTAGTAGTATACCCTTGAAAGTTTCTCCATAGCTCCCTTTTTCTTTGAGCAACTGCAAGCTCATCGTGGGGTTTTGCGAAGTGGTCCATCCCTATGTAAATGTATCCCGCTGACTGGAATTTATCTATTATCATCTCGAGAATTCTCAGTTTCTCCTCTGCTGAAGGTAACGATTCCTTAGGGAGAAGTTGTTGGTGAGGCTTAATATCAGGTATGTAGGCAAAACTGTAAGTTGCTATTCTGTCGGGATTGAGTTCTATAACTTTATCTACGGTTTCTTCAAAGCTTTCCTTAGTCTGATAAGGAAGCCCGTAAATAAGGTCTACGTTTATACTTTCAAAACCTGCTTCCCTCAGTTTTTCAATTTTTTCCTTGATAAGCTCGTAGGGTTGAATCCTGTTTACCACGCACTGGACCTTAGGATTTAAATCTTGAATTCCTAAGCTTACTCTGTTGAAGCCTACTTCTTTAATTGTTTTTATTTGTTCATCCGTAAGGTAGCGAGGGTCAAGCTCGATTGAAATCTCGGCATTTTCATCTATGGGAAATCTTTTAACTATTTCTTCGAAAAAAGCTTTAATTTGCTCGGGCTCAAGGTAGTTGGGTGTTCCACCTCCCCAATGGAGCTGAATTACCTTTCTATCCTTATCCAAGTATTGGGATACAAGCTGAACCTCCCTGTAAACCCTTTCAAGATACGGAACTTCTATTCCCTTTCTATGGGAAATTATTACGTTACAACCGCAGTATAAACATCTTTGTTCACAAAAAGGTATGTGAAAGTAAAGGGATAAAGGTGTTTTCCTTTGATTACTCTCTATTAGTTTCTTAATATAGTGATTCGAATTTACATCCTCGGTAAACTCCGTTGCAGGAGGATAACTTGTATACCTCGGCCCGGGACGGTCGTATTTTTTGATGAGCTCCTTATTAAACTCTGCTTTCATTATGAAAATAATATATAGATTTATAC
>DQTK01000077.1 GCA_015662815.1 Aquifex aeolicus
AAACTTCCCTATCAAGCAAGCCTATTTTTTTTCTTGAGTGCTCCCGATAAAAAGGAACTGGAGCTAATATCGAGTGAGTTTTATACAAAAATGTATGAAAGAAACTTTGAAGTAAAAAGAGAAATAGATGTAGCTTTGATAAATTCTTTCTTTGAATGTTTACCACTCGGAACTATCCCTGAAAGAAATGACTTGTTTATGAGATATACAACACTTTTTTCAGCAAATATAGCTTCATTAGTCCCCCTTATCGGGCAAGTTCCTTCCTCTCCTGAACCGATAAACTTATACGTAGATAGAAAATTCGGTCTCTTCGGATTTAATAGATTTTTCTCAAAGACAAACTATAACAGAATCACAGTAGCTGAATCGGGAGGTGGAAAGTCTTTTTCACAAGGTGATGACCAAATACTTTCTTTAGCAAGAGGATGTCTTGTACGTGTTATCGATAAAGGAAGGTCTTATGAACAGTTATGCAAGTTGATTGGAGGAGAATTTATAGACTTTTCGGAAGAAAACCGAATGTGTTTCAATCCTTTTACAAAAGCAAGCACTGATGAAGATGGGAATTTACTTGATGAAGAGTTTGTATTTTTAACTTCAATTATCGGAATACTTGCCGGATATGACCTTTCAGAAGGAGATATAGTAGGAGAAGGACATCAAGCCAGGATAGCGTCATTTATCTTAAGGGCTATAGCTTCTGCTTGGAATGAAAAGGGCAAAAATGCAGGAGTAAAAGATGTTTACCATGCACTCCTTAGCATGGAAGATGAAAGCAGGGAAGGACTTCCGAAAAAAATAGCAGAAGGACTGTACCCATTTGCGGAAGGACCTTATGCAAATTATTTCAACGGAGAGAATAACGTAAACTATTCAAAAGATTATGTAGTTTTAGAACTTGAAAACCTATCGGGAAAAGATGCAAGATTGCAGGTAGCAGTACTCACAACTCTAATAGTTCAAATTCTTAGAGAATTTATGCTTAGCTTTAGAAAGGAAGAAAAGAAAGGAAAAGTAAGGGAAAAAATATTGTACGTTGATGAAGCTTGGGAACTTTTTAAAAAAGCTTCAATAGCTAATTTCTTAGAACTTGCAGCCAGAACATTTAGAAAATATAGAGCATCGTTAGAAGTAATATCTCAAGCTTATCAGGATTTCCTGAAAGGTGAGTCTCAGAGAGCAATTTTTAACAACTCTGCACACATCTTAGGTTTGTATCCGAAGAAATCTGACGTAGTAAAGGCTCACAAGGAAGGAGCTCTGCCCTTTAGTGATTTTGAAGTCCAGCTTCTTACATCACTTACCACTGTTCCCGGAAAGTTCTCAGAGTTTTATCTTTCGTCAATTGTTAAAGGTGTAGGAAGATTAATAGTTGACAGATTTTCCTACTGGATTTTCACAACTTCAGGAAAAGAAAGAGGAATAAGAAGTAAGGTAATTAAAAAATTCGGAACTCTAAAAGGTCTTGAAATATTAGCAGGGAAAAAACCGATAGTGGAAATTCTTATGGAAAGGAGACTTATTACAAAAGACCAGTATATAGCATCTCTTTATCTCCAAAATACGCCTCGTTTTAAAGAAAAGAGCTTAGAAGAAATATTAATCATGATGGGAGCTGTAGACAAAAGCATTATTGAAGAAATTGAAAGAGAAATAGAAGGAGTAGTCAAAAATGTTTAGATTTTTACTTTTTCTTATACTACTCAACCTTGTATTTTTAAATGCTTCTCTCTACTATCTTTCTCGTGAAATGGATAAACAAGTATGTGTAGTAGATATACAAAAAATTATTGAATATTTCTCTTCAAAAAAACTCAGTAAAGAACAAGCGAGTTCTCTTGTGAAACTTGCAAGACAAAAGATAGAAGAAAGTAAATGTGAGATTGTTTTCGTAAAAGGTACAGTTCTTAAAGGAAAAAATTTAAAAGATATAACCGAAGAGGTGATAAGCTATGCATCAAAAGCATTCCCATCAAAGTGAAATAGTTGCCTTTGCATTCGTTGTAGTATTCTTAGGAGTATTTCTTTTAATGGATTTCCTTTTGAGTTTTATAAGCCCGAAGTTTATTGAAGAAACCGTAAGGCAAGCAGATTTTTTCAAAAACTTGCTTCCTGAGGGAGAACCGCTGTTTAGTTTAGCTAAAAAATACGCCTACATAGCATACGAAATAAAGAAGGAACTTTCAAAACACTACCAAAGTAATGTTCAGATTCTTATTGCTTTGCTTAAAGGTGAGTTAAACATTCCCAAAGAACACATAATTTTCGCATGGCTCTCGAAGTATATGATAGGAGCGGGAATAATAAAGGGAGCATTTTTAAAAGGATTTTCACTTTCCATTTTAGCCATACTTGCTTTTTCTATAAGTGTTATTGTTTTCTTCTTAAGAAAACCTTTAAAGATTATTTACTTGGAGCTGAGGGCAAGAATTTATGACCCTTTCGGAGACAAGGACATAAGAAAAGTTCTAAAGTTGCTAATAGCGAATCCTGTTCCTGCCTCTATTTCACACCATTTGCCTTTGAAGGGAGGACTCTTTAAACACTCACTCTCTGTAGCTATAGAAAGTGCGGAGAGTCTCCCGGAAGAAAAACAAAAAGATGGATTTTTAGCAGGACTTCTTCACGATATAGGTAAAATCAAGATTTACAAAACCGTATGCAGTAATAAATGTAGCTTTGGGAAATTAAACATTTCCCAGGAAAAAGCCAATCAAATAATGTTTAATGAGCTTGAAAAGAGATTTAACATAAAAATTCCTGAAAATGTATGGGATATAGTAAAGGAAACCGATAGAAAGGTTACCGAAAAGGAGCTAAAAGAAGCCGATTTTAAGGTAGATAGAGAAATTCTTATAGAAGCTCTTAGCAGATTGAATATAAACGGAATAGAAAGTTCAAAGTATGACGGCTGGTATAAGAAAGAACTACCATTTGTTGTGGTTTTAGCACATGCACTAAACACTGAGGTTTCAAAAATTCTTCTCCAAAAAGACCCTCTGCTCCCTTTGGATATAAAGCCTGATTTGAAAGGTGTTCATATAATTGCCTATGCAAACCCCTATGATGATTTTCTTGTCAAAGCAATAGATGGAAAGAAAGTAGATGATTTAGGTTTATTTGATGTAAAAGTAGGAGTAGAAACTTTCAAAGGTGTCTACTTGATAAAGAAAGAAATAATCCCGAAGGAACTACTACTCAAGTGGGGAGATACGAGCTTTTTCATAGAAATAAAACAAAGGAAGAATTAATCACTTTGGGCTAAGTATTCTCTCAGCTTAGGCTCTATTTCCTTTAGAGATTCTTCAGCCTTCCTTTTAGCTTTTTCCTTACACATGAAATACTTTCTCTGAAGTTCTTGTTCTTTTCCTGTATATTTCTCAACTGGAGGCAAACAAGCTAAATATTCTGCGTCATAATACGTTTGTAGGATTTTATTTTTCAAACTTCCTTTTTTATCAGAATAATTTTCCAGATATTCGAAAGCTTCATACCAGCATTTCCTAAACCCCTTAAATAATCCGAAGAATTCATTTTGACATTTACCGAATCTCAATGCATAAAAATAACCATCTACATCTGTTTTTCTACTGATTGCTTCTTCTCTACAATAAGCTATATCTTCATCTGTTGGATTATTCTTGCTATACAAGCAATCAAACATCAATTTTCTTAAATCTTGTCTATACCCTTCTTCCATTTTCTTTTCTGCCCACGCATTAAGAACAGGTGCTAAGATTAACCCTACTCCCAAAGCAGCTCCATGTCCTGCTATGATTGAAGATACAGTTCTATTTTCTACATAAGATACCGTTTTTCCACCTGAAGCTATATAATTACTCGCACTCTCTCCCGCAAGATAGGAACAGGAACTTAATCCTAAAACTAATCCCGATAAAAGCAAAACAACCTTCATCATTTCCCCCCACTTTATATTCACTTAGATGAGCCTTTGGTATAATTATTTTCATTATAAAAACTTTCGGGAGGTGTCAAGATGAAGAAACGATAAACGAGAAAATGGAAGAGCCCGAGAGGAAGTCAGGAATAGGATAGTCAGGATACAGTCAGGTATGTCAGGCTCTAGCGTCAGGTTTAGATAATAACAGGAAAATAAGTTTTTGTCAAGTTCGAAGTCAGGTACAATCCTCTCGGGCCTCCCGCAAGGAAACTGAATCAGATCGTTTTTTCTCTTTCTTTTTTTTCTCTTCCTATCTATGCCTTCTTTAGCAATTTCAAAAACCTTGCGGGAGGTGTGAAAGATGGAAAAAATTGAAGTTCAAGATAGTAGAAGAAGAAGTGGATGGTTTTGGATAGATAACGAAGTCTTTGACATGGCTCTTGACACTTACTCTTTTATGGTTTACGCCTATCTTGTCAGAATTGCAGATAGAACATCAGAAGTAGCATCAATTTCCTTGAGGAAAATGGAAAGAGCTTTACGCATATCCAGAAAGAAACTCGTAAAAGCTTTAAGGGAACTTGAAGAAAAAGGAATGATTATTAAAAAGCAGCGAAAAGGAGAAAAGGGAAACTACTACAGCAACATTTACATTCTTACCTCTAAGGAAGACTGGCATTATCCGAGAGGTGGGCTATCTCGTAGCACAGGAGTGGTTTCCGATGGAAACTTATCAGAGCAACCACCCCCTGCTCTTGAGGAAGCTAAAAACACTGAAAATCAATGGAAAGAAATAGGCAAAAAGTGCCCTATCAAAAATAATAAAAATCAAAAATTAAATAAATATCAAAAATCATCATCACCATATATAGGGGGACTACTACATCCTCTCTCATCTAAATTTCCTTTCCTTCTTGGTTAGGAGAAAAGTGTCCTAACTAAAACTTGAAGCACTTTGATTTTCAAGCAAAAGAAAACCTGAAACTATATTGCCTTGGAAAAATGAAGGGATAAAATAAACCTTGTAGAGAGTTTTACAAACTGATAAAATAAACTTTGTAGGGGGTTTTATAAACTCCCTACCCGGCTCCTTGGCAAGTGAAAAAGGAAGGGTCTCCCCTGACCCTCACCCCTGAGTTTAGGGCTATACACCCCCGGAGGGGCGGGAATCCCGTCCCTCTTTTGAGACTCTTTCGTGGAGTGTTTTTTAGGGTCTCAAGAGAGGGGCGGGATTTCCTGCTCCTCAAAAACTTAAAGGGGGTGTATAGTATGAGTAAGTTTGGCTCTCTCGGCTATGCACTTTTAAAAGCTCTTGCAGTAGAGCATTCTATTGTAGTTAGAAATGGAAAGTGGGAAACCAGAATTCCTTCTTGTTTTGAGCAAATCTGGAGAACCGCAAAACCATTAACAGAAGAAGAATATAATCGGATTCAAACCAAAAAGAAGCAAAGGTATGAACAAAACAAGAAGAACGCTCTAAGGGTTTACAAGAAGTTAAAGGAAAAACTGGAACGGGAACTCAAAAGAAAGGAAAAAGCAGTAGAAAAGATTTCAGAAGTTGTAGAAGAAATTGACAGAAAGCTAAAAGAAAATCCCACTAATACGGAATTAATGAAGAAACTCCAATACTGGATTAAGCTTCTTACAATTCGTCAAAGACAGGGTGAATACCTTAAACGGGAGTTGGATAAGTTTGAACAATTCCTCAAATCGTTTAAAGCTCTTCCTGCGTCAGAGTTTCCGTTATGGGAAGAAGTTGGAAAGAGTAAAGGAAGGCCTCCAAGGAAGCATGCTGAGCTTGAAGAATACTCCGATGCTGAAGGATTTTCCATTCACTATCTAGGGGGTGAGGTGTAATGGGAGACCTTAAAGTCTTAGCCGAGGAGCTGGAGAAAGTTCCTTCCCTAAGATTTGTAGGGGAGGAACCTGTTTGGGACCCACTCCATGGTGAGTGGGTCTTGTCTCCGGTGTATGAAGTCGTTATAGCGTCAGGTTACAGTCAGACAGAGGATTGTCAGGTCACGGTCAGGAAGTCAGGTTAAATAGTCAGGTTGGGAACGGCTTTGCCCGTTCCCCCACTCAAAATTTAAAATTCTAAGGTTAGGAGAGAAATCTCCTAACCTATTACATAGATTATTTAATCAATCCAAAGAGTTTAAACAACCATTCTAAAGTTCCTTTATTGGTAAAGAGTATTAAAGCTATTACCAAAATAAACCAGATTCGTATTTTGAGGTCTAAGGTTTTTTCT
>DQTK01000090.1 GCA_015662815.1 Aquifex aeolicus
TAAAGTAAAGAAGGGAAAACCTGTAGCGACCTTAGAAAGCGGAAAGTGGGCTGGGCTTGTACCGGCATTAGTCGAAGGTGAAATCTTAGATATAAACCCTAAAGTTGTTGAAGACCCCAATTACATAAACATAGACCCTTATGGTGATGCTTGGATTGTAAAGATAAAACCTTCAAGTGAAGAAACTCTTAAGAGGAACTTAAGCGAACTGGTGAGTGGAGAAAAGGCTTACGAAGAGATGAAGAAGCATATAGACGAGTGGGATATTGTTTGTATGAGGTGTGTATGATGGGAGTTCAGGATAGGCATGTTATACTTCTTGTTTCTCAATGGTGTCCTACCTGTCCTCATGCAGATGCATTGTGGAGAAAATTACAGAAAGAATACGGATTTAAATATGAAGTTTTAGATATAGTGTGCCTTCCACAATTATAGACGACAAGCTTACATTCGTAGGGGTGCCAAACGAAGCGGATGCCAGGAAGGCCTTGGAGGATGGATGAGCTCTATCTTTTCACCTCTCTTCCTAACCTTATAATTAATACTCATGTACTTTCAAGACATAATAATGACCCTTCATAGATTCTGGGCGGAGAATGGATGCATTATATGGCAACCCTACGATTTAGAAGTCGGTGCAGGCACTATGAATCCTGCTACTTTCCTGAAAGTTCTCGGGAAAAAGCCTTGGAGCGTTGCATACGTGGAGCCGTCGAGAAGACCTCAGGACGGCAGGTACGGAGAAAATCCCAATAGGCTTCAACATTATTATCAGTTTCAAGTTATTCTAAAGCCTTCTCCGGAAAATCCTCAGGAGATTTACCTTGAAAGCCTCAAGAGGCTTGGGATAAACCCTCTTGAGCACGATATAAGATTTGTCGAAGACGATTGGGAGTCTCCGACTCTGGGGGCTTGGGGATTAGGATGGGAAGTCTGGTTAGATGGAATGGAAATAACCCAGTTTACTTATTTTCAGCAAGCTGGTGGAATTGACCTAGACGAAATTTCGGTGGAAATAACTTACGGTTTAGAAAGAATAGCTATGTACATACAGAATAAGGATAATGTCTTCGATATTGAGTGGAAAGAGGGAATAACTTACGGGGATATATTTAAACGTTCCGAGTGGGAATGGAGCAAATACAACTTTGAACTTGCAGATGTAGATATGCTTTTTCAGACTTACGAGATGTTTGAAAGGGAATCCAGAAGGATGATAGAGGAAGGACTTATATTCCCTGCCTACGATTATCTACTTAAGTGTTCTCATGTATTTAACATACTCGATGCAAGGGGAACTATTTCGGTTCAGGAAAGGGCAAGGTATATAAGACGAATGAATAACTTGGCAAGAAAGATAGCTAAGCTTTACATTCAAGTCTTTGAAAATGATTGAAGAGCTTGAGAAGAAGTTAGGCTACAATTTCAAGAATAAAAAACTCCTTGAGAGGGCACTTACTCATATATCGGTTTCTAAAAAGGAACACTACGAAACCTTAGAGTTTCTGGGAGATACCCTTGTTAACTTTTTTGTGGTAGACTTGCTTGTTGATTATTATCCGACGAAGAGAGAGGGATTTCTCTCCCCTTTGAAAGCATACCTTATCAGTGAGGAATTTTTTAACTATCTTGCCAGAAAGTTAGAACTTTGCAAATTCATAAAAATGAAAAAGGGAAGAATTAACGAAACGGTTATAGGGGATGTCTTTGAAGCATTGTGGGCGGCGGTTTACCTTGATACAGGAAGAGATGTAAACTTCACGAAGGCACTTTTTTATCAACACTTCAGGGATGAGATAATAAGGGCTATAAAGGAGGGTAAGGTAAAGAAAGATTTCAAAACCCTTCTTCAGGAGATTACCCAGAGGCATTGGAAAGAAAGACCTTCATACAGATTAATAAGCGTAGAAGGTCCTCAACACGAAAAAAGGTTTGTCGTTGAAGCAAAGGTAAAGGATTTTCGGAGTATAGGTGAGGGGAAAACTAAGAAGGAGGCAGAACAAAAGGCAGCTCAAAAGCTTATAGAGAAGTTAAAGGAGGAAAATATTGAGTAAAAAAGGTGTGATTCTTATAAACTTAGGAGGACCTGATTCTCTTGAGGCTGTAGAACCATTTCTGTATAACCTTTTCTCTGACCCTGATATATTCAAACTTCCTTTTCAAAAACTATTTGCAAGGCTTATATCCAAGATAAGGGCAAAGAGTACTAAAAAGTATTACGAGCTTATGGGAGGAAAATCACCTCAGTTGGAACAAACCCTTTTGCAGGCAAGAGCCCTTCAAGAAAGACTCGGTGATGAATACGATGTTGTAGTTGGGATGAGATACTGGAAACCTTTTATTAAAGACGCTTTAAGAGAGTTAACGAATAGGGGAATAAGAGATATAATTCTTCTCCCGCTATACCCTCAGTACAGTAAAACGACGACCGGCTCTGCCTTTAACGAAGTGAACAGAGTAATTAAAAACTTAAATTTGAAAAATTTAAAGGTGAAAAAAATAGAAAAGTTTTACTACCATCCTTTGTTTATAAAGGCTTGGGTTGAGCAGATAAGAAAATTTCTTAAAAATCCTCAAGAGTATCATTTCCTTTTTTCTGCACACAGTCTTCCTCAGAAAATAGTAGACGAGGGAGACCCGTACCAAAAACAAACTGAGGAAACTGTAAAACTTATAATGGAACATTTCCCGAATATAAACTATACACTTGCCTATCAGAGTAAGGTGGGTTTTGCCAAATGGCTTGAACCTTTTACAGACAAAGTTATCGAAGAACTGGTAAAGAAAGGAGTAAAAAAACTTACGGTTATACCTATATCCTTCGTTTCGGAACATAGTGAAACCCTTTACGAGCTGGATTATCAATATAGGCAATTGGCAGAAGAGTTAGGATATGAAGAGTTTATCAGAATTCCTACACTACAAACCAACGAGTACTTTATAAAGGCCCTTGAGGACTTGGTGAAGAAATGTTGATAAGCTTAAATAAAAAATCTTGTAAGAATTTTTAAATAATGGGGGGTGAAATGTCAAGAAAGGTAATCATTTCCATTGTAGGGAAGTTATACAATCTTAAAAAGATTAAATTTAAGTACAAAGAAAATGAAGAAGAGTGCGAACTTCTATCAATTTTTCTCAGAAAAATTTTTAACAAAGAATCTTATAACGTAAGTAATATATACTTAATTCCTCATTCCATATACCACGAGGAAGAAAAATTTTTAAATTTGCTTAAAGACGAATACGGAATAGTGGACGGTGTATTTCAAAAACTATTGCCTTCCTTTGGAAACGTAAACAAAGAGGGGAAAACATATAAGTTTATAAATACATACGATTTTACACGCTTTTATATTTTTCTTAATTTATTAAAATTCTTTTTACACCATAATGATATAGATGAAATTTATGTAGATATTAATCAAGGTTGGAACATATACAACGATATTTTAAAGGAAGCTGTAAGAAATTTTGTTACTTTCTACAAACTTATGTTCTTAAACAAAGGAAAATATATTAAAGCAAACCTAATTTTTTCCGAACCCATTTTTGCTTCAGAAGGTACAACTAAAGAAGTATTTACTGTACCAATAGATACAAAAGTCTTTTTCGATTCACCCATAAGAAGAGAGGATACTGAACAGTTGAAAAATCTTGATTTTACCATCGAAGAAGTAAAATTTTTAAAAAGTTTTTACCGCGTTTTTAGTGCGTTAAAGGGGAATGCTCCTCTTGTAATATTTACTTTTGGATATAAATCTCCTGAGACCATTATGAAATTTATTAATTCCTTAGTCTACAAGTTTTTAGATTATATAGATCCACAGAAGGCTGATGAAGATAAATTTTCTATGCAAATAAGTTATAAAATTCCGAGAAACATACCAATTTTAATAAATGTATTCTTCTCCTTAGCATTATATTATGCTATATCCTCGGAATTAAGTAGTAAAGGTATCAAGAATAATGGACAAATTTGGACTAACATTGAAGATTTAAACAAAATAAATAGTGTTTACGAAACATTCAAACTGGAGGTTAATAAAAGGCTACTGGATAACGATATTAGGAATATTAAAAATAAAGCAGAAAAGTCTCTGTACGATGGAGAAGAATTAAGATACTGCGAAATCGAAGAAAAACCGTGTATAGATTTAGGAAACTTTGTTATAGACAGCAAAGTAAAGAGAAACTTTTGGGCACATTCAGGCTTTGAGAGGAATATTTTATTGGTTAAAAAGGAAAAAGGAGAGATATTCTTATCTTATCACTCTAAAGTTAGGGAAAAGCTTTACTTATTTTTAGAATGAGGTTGAGGAAGTAGGTACATAGGCAGGTAGAAAGGATAGAAGAGTATTTCAAAATTTCTCTTTAGCTTCATTTTTATTGCTTTATCCTATTCTCTTTCAAATTGTCTACTGTTTTTTTTAAACAGGCTCAGTAGAACCGAATACCTCGACATAACAAAACTGGAAGTCAAGGAGCTTAGGATAGCCCTATTTG
Source organism: Aquifex aeolicus (assembly GCA_015662815.1). Taxonomy (GTDB): domain Bacteria; phylum Aquificota; class Aquificia; order Aquificales; family Aquificaceae; genus Aquifex; species Aquifex aeolicus_A. The sequence goes on from DQTK01000090.1 coordinate 4,504, forward strand.
TCTCCTTGGCAAAAGAGTAGGGAAAATTAGCTCAAGAGATTGATTTTTTAGGCTCATCCACGATTATTTTAATTTTCAAAGATTTCCCACGACGAGGGGCAACAGGTGGCAACTTTTAAGAAAAAACTATGTTGATTTTCAAGGCTCGGATTTTGACCTTTGCAATGCCCTCAGTTAAAAGAGAGGTGAAGTTTTAAAAGTAAAAAGATGCCCGTAAAAACAAGGGTATACCTTTATCCCGAAAATCCTGTAAGCTCTAAGATTCTAAATCCCGAAGTGGCTCACAGATTTTTTTCAATACAATTTCCGAAAAGCCGGCAAACGGGCTTTATAAACCTTCGAGGGTAAAACCGTTTTCTCTTTGATCTACTCAGTTTTACAAAGAGAAAAAAATTTTAGAGAAGATATATTCCTCAATTTTAATTAAGGCGTGGATTTAGTTAAAATTTTAAAACCATATTTTAAAATTGTTTTGAAAGGAGGTTAGTATGGCTAAAGGGACTGTAGCTTGGAAAATCATTAAAAATCATTTAGTGTCCGGAAAAATGGAGCCGGGTGAAGAAATAGCTATAAAAATTGACCAGACACTTACCCAAGATGCTACCGGGACTATGTGTTATCTAGAATTTGAAGCTATGGGTGTACCCGAGGTAAAAACCGAACTCTCCGTATCCTATATAGATCACAATATGCTCCAAACCGATTTCAGAAACGCTGACGACCATAAATACCTTATGAGCGTAGCTAAAAAGTTCGGTATATGGCTTTCCAAACCCGGAAACGGAATATGTCACCAGGTTCACCTGGAAAGATTTGCAAAGCCGGGCAAAACTCTACTCGGTTCTGATTCCCATACACCTACGGCCGGTGGAATGGGAATGCTCGCAATAGGTGCAGGAGGGCTTGACGTTGCAGCGGCCATGGCAGGAGAGCCATTCTACTTGAAGATGCCCAAAATAGTCGGTATTCACTTGAAGGGGAAAATGCCCGAATGGGTATCGGCTAAGGATATAATTCTCGAACTTCTGAGAAGATTAACGGTGAAAGGAGGATTAGGAAAGATATTTGAGTATTTCGGAGAAGGTGTTAAAGAATTATCCGTCCCGGAAAGGGCAACAATTACCAATATGGGAGCGGAACTCGGAGCTACCACATCTATCTTCCCTTCCGATGAAATTACCAAAGCTTATCTCAAAGCTCAGGGAAGGGAAGAGGATTGGATAGAACTACTTCCTGACTCCGACGCTCAATACGATGAAATTATTGAGATAAACTTGTCCGAGCTTGAACCTCTAATAGCTCAACCCCATTCTCCCGATAACGTAGTTCCCGTAAGGGAAATAGAAGGTATAAAGGTAGACCAAGTGGTTATAGGCTCATGTACGAACTCTTCATTTGTGGACCTTAGTAGAGCTGCACAACTTCTCGAAGGAAGATATGTTCATCCCGACGTAGTTTTTGCAGTAGCTCCCGGATCCAAACAGGCTCTCGAACTTATTACCCAGAATGGAGCACTTCTTAACTTTCTAAAAGCCGGTGCAAGAATTTTAGAAAGCGCATGCGGTCCTTGTATAGGAATGGGATTTGCACCTCCTACTAACGGAGTATCTGTAAGGAGCTTTAACAGAAACTTCAAGGGAAGAGCCGGAACTCCCGATGCAAAGGTATATCTTGCATCTCCGGAAACTTGTGTGGCTGCAGCAATAGCTGGTGAAATTATAGACCCAAGAAAGCTGGCTCAAAGGGAAGGAATCAAATGGATTAGAGTTGAAATGCCGGAAAAATTCCCCTACGGTGACGAAGCGTTTATTTCTCCGCTTCCTAAAGAGGAGAGGGAAAAAGTTGAAATCTACAGAGGTCCAAACATAAAACCCTTACCTGAATTTGATGCTCTTCCCGAGAAGATAGAGGGAGAAGTTGCTTTAATCGTTGAGGATAACATTACCACCGACCATATAATGCCCGCAGGAGCAAAGATTTTACCCTTAAGGTCTAACATATACGCTATCTCCGAGTACGTTTATCACTATGTAGACCCCGAGTTCGTCCCAAGAATGAAGAACCTAAAGGAGAAGGGCAAAGCCGGAGTAATTATAGGAGGAGAAAACTACGGACAGGGTTCTTCCAGAGAACACGCTGCACTGGCTCCGAGATTCTTAGGAGTAAGATCTGTTATTGCTAAATCCTTCGCGAGAATTCACCACGCAAACCTCATAAACTTCGGTATAGTTCCTCTTGAGTTTAAGAATAAGAACGATTACAACAAATTCAGTCTCGGAGATGAAATAGAAATTCCCGAACTCATAGAAAGACTAAAAAAAGGCGAAGATATTGTAGTTATCAATAAAACCACTGGAGAAGAAATACTGTGTACCTATAACCTCACGCCGATACAAAAGGAAATCCTGATAGCGGGAGGAAGACTCAACTATATAAAGAACAAGCAAAATAAGGAGGTCAACGCATGAAAATGAAAAAAACAGTTTCTATAGTAGGTGCGGGGAATGTGGGAGAGCATGTTGCCTCCCTCCTCCTTCTCAGAAACATAGCTAACGTAAAAATGTTCGATATTCCCAGACAAGTAGATGGAAAAGTGTTTGAACCCGTAAAGGGAAAAGCACTCGATATGAAACAAATGCTATCCGCTATGGATATAGACGCAAAAGTAGAAGGTTACAGTGTCACTCCCGATGGGGAAGGTTATGAACCTCTGGAAGGTTCAGACATAATTATCATTACAGCGGGTTTTCCCAGAAGACCCGGTATGAGTAGAGAAGACCTGCTTGAGGCTAACATCAAAATTATCTCCGTAATAGCCGAAAAGATAAAGAGATTTGCCCCTGATGCTATCGTTGTAGTGGTTACAAATCCTGTAGACGTTATGACATACGTTACCTATAAACTTCTCGGTATTCCCAAAAGTAGAGTTGTGGGAATGGCAGGGGTACTCGATTCAGCAAGGTTTAAGACCTTCATATCCGAAGAACTGACGATCTCTCCTAAGGACATTCACGCGTATGTTATAGGTGGGCACGGAGATGAAATGGTTCCTTTAATTTCTATTTCCAACATTGGCGGAATTCCCCTTAAGGACTTGCTTCCTAAGGATAAGTTGGAAAAGATTGTTGAGAGAACTCGTTTCGGCGGTGGTGAAATCGTTAACTTAATGGGAACATCTGCTTATTACGCTCCTGCGGCTGCCATAGTGGATATGATAGAGGCTTTTGTTCAAAACAGTAAGAGAATTCTACCTTGTAGCGTTTACCTTGATGGAGAAGCAGGTGATTACTACGGCGTCCAGGGATTCTGTGTGGGAGTTCCAGTAAAATTAGGATCAAATGGGGTTGAAGAAGTTATAAAAGTGCCTATGATAGAAGAAGAAAGGGAGATGTGGAAGCGTTCTGTTGAGTCTGTTAAAAAAACTGTAGAAGTTGCGGAGGCGATTCTCGGTGAGAGAAGTTCACGTAAATGATATAAAGGAAGCTGTCAAGGAAACAATCATTGAAGCTAATTGCCGACTTCCGCAGGAAGTTAGAGTTGCTTTCCGAGAAGCTCTAAAAGTGGAGGAGTCCGCTGTCGGAAGGGAGGTGTTAGAGCAGATACTCCTTAATGCGGAGATAGCTGAAAAGGAAAGAATGCCATACTGTCAGGACACGGGAGTTGATGTAATCTTCATCTTCATAGGGCAAGATGTTTGCGTGGTGGGAGGCTCACTGGAAGAAGCTATAAACCAAGGTGTGAGGGAAGCTACTGGGGAAGGATACTTAAGAGCTTCCATGGTATGGGATCCCCTTTTTGAAAGGGAAAATACAAAGGACAATACTCCCGCGATTATCCACTATGAGGTTGTTCCCGGGGATAGGATAAAAATAGTTGTAGCTCCCAAAGGTGCAGGTTCAGAAAATACTTCAAGGCTTGCAATGCTCAAACCTGCGGATGGCTGGGAAGGGGTAAAAAACTTTATTCTTGAAACTGTCAGACTTGCAGGTCCGAATGCATGCCCTCCTTTCACGGTAGGTGTGGGTATAGGTGGTAACTTTGAGTACTGCGCTTATCTCGCTAAAAAGGCATTGCTCAGACCTGTAGGAAAGAGACATGAAAATCCTTTAATAGCTAAAGTTGAAGAAGAACTCCTTGAGGAGATTAACAAAATAGGTTGGGGACCTATGGGCTTTGGAGGAACAGTTACAGCTGTGGATGTAAAAGTTGAGATGTACCCTTGTCATATAGCCTCACTGCCGGTAGCGGTAAACATTCAATGTCATGCTAACAGACACGCGGAAAAAGTAATATAAAATGGTATGAAGTATTTGTTTATTTTCGCGATTATAGGTATAATTACCGTTATGTTTCTTTCCGGTTTCCTCTTTCGAGTAATTCTTATGAAGATAAGAAAAAAACATGACTAACTATATACTCTCCCTATACGCAGGTTCCCTTTTTCTTCTCGTATTCGTTATTTTTCCTGTGCTATTAAAAACGCCCTTAAATAAGGATATAGTAGGGTATTTTTATGGAAAAATTTTATGGTCCTTTTACAGAATTTTCTTTATTTTGCTCTTTATATATGCAATGTTGTTTAACTTTTCTGAAGGGTTTATATTATTGATAGGCTTGAGCATCAATGTATTAATCTCGAAAAAACTTAAGGAGTTAAAGAGGGAAATAGGAAGTATAGAATCCCTTGATTTTAACCATCCTAAGAGGGTTAAATTTAGAAAATTCTCTTACACTTCCTTATCGGTTTTATTCATCAATTTTGTGATATCAAGCTTAATCTTAATAACAAATTTACGAGGAGGTTAGATGGGTAAGTTAAAGGATTACAGAGTAAACAGACAAATCAGGGCTAGAGAATGCAGATTGATTGACGAAAATGGTCAGCAAATAGGAATAATGCCTTTGGAAGAAGCTCTAAAAATAGCGGAGGAAAAGGGTCTCGACCTTGTGGAGATAGCTCCTCAGGCTAAACCGCCGGTATGTAAGATTATGGACTACGGTAAGTTCAAGTACGAATTAAAAAAGAAGGAAAGAGAGGCCAGAAAGAAACAAAGGGAACACCAAATAGAAGTTAAAGATATCAGAATGAAGGTCAGAATAGACGAACACGACCTTCAAGTGAAACTAAAACATATGAAAGAGTTCCTACAAGACGGTGATAAGGTAAAGGTATGGATTAGATTCAGAGGAAGGGAAAACATATACCCTGAACTCGGTAGGAAGTTAGCTGAAAGAATTATAAATGAGCTTCAAGGATTGGCTGAAGTTGAGGTAAGACCCAAGAAGGAAGGAAATTTCATGATTTTCGTTTTAGCTCCCAAGAGAAAAAAGTAAAATTAATACTCATGGGTATAAAGGTAGGTTGGGACATTACACATCAAGAGTTTACAATAACGGATTACTATTACTTCTCTATTCTTCAAAAAGAAGCCGAAAGGTTCGGAATAGAGATAGATGAAGTCGATGACTGGGAAAGTTTGGATAAGTACGATGTAATTGTCTTTAATTATCCCGAAATACCTTTTACGGAAAATGAGGGCAAAGACGTTGAAAGATGGGTATGGAAGGACGGTAAAAAGGTAATCCTCGCAGGATATTACAAAAACGAAGATAAAATTGCAGATACCTGTAATACCCTTGCAAAAGCTTTCGGAATGGAACTAAATCCCGATGAAGTGACGGACGAAGTTAATAACCACAACGGAGATAAATATTTTGTAGTTACCTCAAAAATCAGAAGGTATAACAAAAATGAAAAAAATGAGGTCAACGTTCAAAAAATAGTTCTCGCTTGTACAGCTTCTATAAAGCCTATTATGCCTGATATCAAAATAGTTGTAAGAGGTGAGGATACCGCAAAATCCAATAAGGATAACTATCCTCTTCTCATAGCAGAACAAATAGCTCCTCCCAGCGGAGGATATTTCTGTCTCGCAGGCACCTGTGTTTTTTGGGATAACTACTCTATAACACTCTACGAAAATTTAAACTTTTCTCTTAACATGCTAAAACATGTTCCGCCCTCTAAGGGAGCTAAGTTGACAATAGGGCCTTAAATGTCTCTGGTTTCCTCCTCCTGGCTAAAAACTGCAGAAAATTTCATAGTTGACCTTAAGAGGACTTATACCTATTTTGAAGAGCTTTTAAAAAAACATCCAGAACCAAGAAGCCTTCTGGATTATCTGAACGAACGACGTTTCATACTCCTCCTCATGATACTGGAACAATCCCGATGTTTGAGAAAGTTTCTCTTTCGCCATCCTACTGAGTTTCAAAACACCATACCTAATCTCTGGTATCTTGTAAAAGAAAAAGAGGAATATCTTAAAGAGCTTAAAAACCTTACTTCGAAGGCTCAGGACGATTACGGCTTTTCCGAAAAACTCGCTTTTTACAGACATAGGGAGTTAATGAGAATATTTGCCAAGGAACTCTTTGGTGTTTCATCCTATGAGGATATACTCAATGAGTATTCCCACCTTGTAGATGCGGTTATTGAAATCTCCTTTCAAAGAGCATGGGAGGAAAGTGTAGATACTTACGGAGAACCTAAGGAAGAAAATGGAAAAGTAGCCACAGCCGCAGTTCTCGGACTTGGTAAATTGGGAAGTGAAGAACTCAATTACTATTCCGATGTGGACCTTATATTTATTCACTCCTCCGACAAGGGAAATGCAGGAAAGCTGAGCTTAAACGAATTCTTTACAAAGTTTTTCCAGAAACTTGTAAAACTCATGACCACACAAACCTCTGAGGGAGTGCCCTATTCGGTAGATTTAGATCTAAGACCCTTTGGTAAATCCGGACCAATATCCATGTCCTTGAGAAGTGCGGAACTTTACTACGAAAGCTATGGAAGGATATGGGAAAAGTTCGCACTGCTAAGGGCAAGGTACAGTGCGGGAGATCGCAATCTCGCGGATAGATTTTTGAAAGAAGTAGTCAATCCTTTTGTGTTTTCCTCCGCAGACTACAAGGTAATTGAAGAGATAAGGCTTATGAAAAAAAGAATTGAGGCAGAAGGGAAGAAGCGTTTCATAAAAGGTTATAACGTAAAAACCGGAGAGGGTGGAATAAGGGAAATTGAGTTCAGTGTTCAATCTCTCGTGATTCTCTTAGGGGCAAAATCTCCGATACTCAGGGAAAGTAATACTTACAGGGCTATATACAAACTGATGCAAAAGGGAGTATTTTCCTCCGACGAAGCGGAGGCTCTGGAAAAAGCTTATACTTTTTTAAGGAAACTGGAGCATAGAATTCAGATAAAAGAATGTCTACAGACACATGTTCTGAGGGAAGGTGATAAAGAACTATTTGCAAAGTTTTTAGGTTTCAACTCTAAAGAAGAATTAGAAAATCAATTAAATTATCACAAACAAAACGTAAAAGCTGTTTTTGACCAATTACTCCCAAAGGAGACGATTGAAGAACTCGATAGCATCCAAGAGGCTGTAATTACCGAAGATTTAGAATGGGGAGAAAAACTTCTAAAGGAAAGAGGATTTAAAAGTACCAAGCAGATTTTTCTACTCCTGACAGAACCTGTTTACGGAGCCCAAAACATTCATTTCTCCGAGAGGGAAAAGAGGATTTATATAAGATTGATTCCCAGAATAGTTGAGCTTTCACAAAAAGCTACCAATTCCGATGAAACTATTAAGAACTTTTTTAGGTTTTTCTTTAACCCTACCGGAAGAAGAGTAATTCTTTCCGAGGATAAAAGAGAGGAGTTCTTTGACAAACTATTTACCGTTTTTCCCCTTTCTAACTACCTTTCATACCTGATTTCTAAAAATCCGGATTTAGTCGAAGACGCTCTTACCCTTTATAGAGATTTTCCTTCATGGGAAGATTTTGAGAGGGAGTTTCAAAAGTACAGGGAAACTTTAAACCTTTCTCCCGAAAACCTCTACAGGCGATTTAAAACCGTTTGGGAAGTTCGTATAGGTTTGGTGTACCTTCTCAAAGAGGAAGAAAAATACAAAAAACTGAAGAAGCTTTTTCTTTCCTTATCCTCTCTTGCAGACTTCATACTTACAAAACTCTGGAACGACTTAGGTCTGAATAAAAACGAAGCTTTACTTTACTCACTCGGAAAGTTAGGAAGTAGAGAACTGAACTTTGGTTCAGATCTGGATTTAGTTTTTGCTGTAAGGAGCTTCGAAGAAAAACAGGGGGTTTATGAGAAGGTTAAAAACTTGGTGAGATTTATCACCGCTCACACATCGGAAGGATACCTATACAGTGTGGATTTTCGGCTAAGGCCTATGGGAACAAAGGGAGAGCTTGTTCCTACGTACGACTTTTACAAAAAGTATTTCAAAAGGGAGGCAAGAACGTGGGAGAGACTTGCATGGACGAGAGCCCGTTTTACCGCCGGGAAAGAAAACTTTCGCAAAGAGTTTGAGCATCTGATAGAAGAATTCTTATTCGATGAGCACTGGGGAGAAAAGGAAAAAAGGGAAGTTTATGAAATGAGATTAAAACTCCAGGGTGTATCGAAGAAAGGAAAGGGAATTGTGGATATTAAACTGGGGGAAGGTGGTATAGTTGATGGAGAATTCCTAATCCAGTATCTCCTTATAAAGGAAAAGATAAGGGAAACCTCTATGATAGGGGGGTTTGAGAGACTAATCGATTACTATCCAGAATTAAAAACCGCGTACGAGAGCTTTATGTTTTTAAGGCTTGTAGAAACACACCTCAGGTTGATGAAGGAAAGGGGAACATCGGTATTGACCGAACAAGATATACCTAAGGTGGCAACCTCTATAGGAATGGATGAGGAAAGGTTTAGAAAAGAATTGAAGGAGAAAATGGAGAAATTAAGAGAAATCTTTAATAAATTCTTACATTAGTGGACACTTCCGTTTTTCTGAGCCGCCAATTGCTCCCATTCTTCTGGAGAGAGAACGTTTACAAATTTCTTTTTTCTTCTTGTTTCAAAGTAAACATATCCGTCCTTTAGAGCAAAAAGTGTATAGTCGGAACCCATCCCTACATTCTTTCCGGGATAGATTCTGGTCCCTCTCTGTCTTACTATAATATTCCCGGCCTTTACAAACTGGCCATCGTATCTTTTCACACCTAATCTTTTAGAGATACTATCCCTTCCATTTTTTGTCGAACCACCACTTGCCTTACTTGCCATCCTTATTACCTCCTACGCAAAAGAAAAAGATACTCCTATACTAAATTGTTTGTCAAGAGTTGTCGAGTCTGCCTAATAGTTAGAGAAGTTAAGATTTACAACAGGAGGTTTAACCAAAGCATATGAGCTTGCCTTGTGAAAGTCTTCTTTCCCCTTACCAATTCCCTTTCAACTCGTCTACTTTTTTAAACAGGCTCATACCTTCTTGACAAATAGAAAAAATCTTTTAAAATATAAATTGCTTTTTAAAAAGTTGGGGAGTTTTGAAGGGAGTATAAACTTAGGTTTATAAACTCCCTCCCTCCCCCTCCCTCCCCCTATGTTTTTTGGCCTCCCGCCCGGGAGGCCCTTTCTAAATGTTAAAATCCCTTAGATGATGTTATTCGATAAAGTTCTATTCATAATCCTTGTTATATTTTTCGCTTATAGTTTGAAGAAAATAAACATTTTTAAAGAGAATGATGTAATTATTTTTATAAATTTTGTAATTTATTTCGCATTACCTTTATCAATTCTAAAGAATTTAAGGTTTATAAACATAAATAAAGATGTATTAATTCTTCCATTAATAGCGTGGATTTCTATACTAATTTCTATATTTATTGCATATATTGTCGGGAAACTCTTGAAATTAAAAATAGAGACTCTTAAATCTTTTATTTTGATCTCCTCTTTCGGAAATACCGCTTTTATGGGATACCCTTTTGTTTTCGCTCTTGAAGGGAAGGAAGCTCTAACTTATGCGATAATCTACGACCAGCTAGGTTCCTTTCTTCTTGTTATAACCCTCGGACTACTCATAGCCGTAGGAAGAATTGCCATAAAGGAATTATTAACTTTTCCTCCTTTTATTGCCCTCATACTCTCTTTCCTCTTTCATAACGTACATTTCCCGAGTTTCTTGGAGTATTTTCTCGAAATAGTGTCTTCTTCCCTTATTCCCGTCATACTGTTTTCTTTAGGCTTAAGATTGGAATTTAAAGATTTCAACTACGACAAGAAAGTTCTCTTTTTAGCACTTTTTATAAAGATGATAGTTGTACCTTCAATGCTTCTGTTTTTACTAAAATCTATGGGTCTTAATTCTTTACCCTATAAGGTAGCCTTATTAGAAACAGCTATGCCCCCTATGGTTTTTGCCGGTGTTCTCACTTTAAAATACCAGCTTGATTATAAATTGGCTTTTTCAGCTATTACCTTAGGGATAGTTATTAGCTTATTTACAGTTCCGCTTTTTGGAAACTTACTTTGATTTTTCTCTGCATTTTATACATTTCTATAATTTCCTGCTCTGTTGTAGCGTCTTCCGGCTTTTTATCTAGTCTATACCTTCCCGTAAACCTGGGAAATCTTAGACCTATACCTCTGCTTGAAGCTACTTTTCCCCATCCGCAGGTATGCACAGGGCTAAGTGTAAGCTCTGCACCTGTTATCTCCAAAACCAAAAAAGGTTCGAACCATATATCCGCTGAAAGTATGGAATCAATCCTGGGATGTTTATGGTTTAATTTTCTGGGCATTAACATTTCTTCGAGTTTTTTGAAGTCATCTTCGGTAAAGCCCGTACCTACTTTAGTAACGGTTTTAAATGTATCCGTATCGGGGTCATAACAGGCCATGAGCAGTGAACCAAAGGTTCCTCTTCTTTGTCCTTTTCCCCAAAATCCTCCTATTACCGCGAGGTCTAATGTATCAGCCAGAACAGATTTGTAATCCCTTTTGTATTTAATCCAGAGAAATCCCCTCTTTCCTGCCTGGTATACGGATTCCGAAGAGAGGGATTTACAAACAAGTCCCTCGCAACTTTCTTCAATAGCTTGATAAAAAAAGCTTTCCATATCTTCGACTTTATCAATAACCCTTTGAGGAACAAGGTCAACTCGCTCAGTTCTTTTTACAACCCTTTCAAGAATTTTTCTCCTTTCTGGATAAGGTTTAAGTGTTAAGTCTTCACCATCAAGGTAGAGAATATCAAAAATAAAGCCCGCAACGGGATATTTGAGTATATGATATCTGGTAACATATTTCACCTTACGATGCATGAGTTCTTGAAAGGGCTTAACTTCTCCACTCGAAGGGTCTATAACGACCGCTTCGAGCTCGATTATAAAATCGTGGTCAATTGCTTCCTTTAAAAACTCTATAAGGTCAGGATACTGATGGGTTATGTTTTCTAACCTTCTTGAAAATAGGTAAAATTCATCTCCTTTTCTATGAACCTGTACCCTTTCTCCATCGTATTTATATTCGGCTCCGCATCTTCCACCTAGTTTGCGAAGAATTAAAACAGGACTTCCCATTCTCTCTGCAAGCATAGGTCTTATAGGCCTTCCCACTTCTATCTTTATACCCTTTACCCCTTCAAGACCTTTGCCGGCGAAAACTCTTGCTACATAACCTATGTCTGAACAAAGGTTATAGGCCCTTTCTAAGATATCCCTATTTGTAGAGCTTCCGGTAAAGGCTATCGCAAGAGCCTCAAGGATTGTATTTTCTCCTATACCTAACCTTAACCGTTCCGTAATAGTTCTTAAGAGGTATTTAACCTCTTGGGCTCTGGCTTTCCTGAGAAGAGATGTAAAAATCCTTATTTTTTTCTCTTGAGAGCCTATACCTACGGCTTTAGCTATATTGAGAAATCCTTCGTAAACTTCTTCAACTGTAAGATACCCTTCGGGTTTAAAGTTTAAGGATTCATATAAAAGCCTTCCTGCTTCTCCTAAATCTCCTACTTCCTTCACTTTTTTTTCAATTTCATGGGAGGGTATTTTGAGAATACGTGAGAGAGACCTGATTGCCAGCTTTTCACCGAAGTTATACTCGAGACCTGTGTATTCCGGAGCTATTTTTCCCGTTGATAGATAAACTACTTTATCTACAATCTCCTTAGGAGTTTGTCTAAAGAGCTGTACAAGGGAATTTATCATTTCCGTGCGACGAGAAGTTTTCTCTATCCGACTGTAAAATTGTGTGAGAATCTGGTATTCCATTACTTTTTGGCGAGTTTTTCCTTAGCGTAGGCCATAAGACCCCCGGCTTTTAATATATCCTGAAGCTCCTTAGGGAATTTGGTAGCTTCGTACTCTTTGCCTGTCCTTAAATTTTTAATAATTCCCTTTTCAAGGTCAACCTCTATTTCATCTCCGTGCTCTATTTCATCAACCGCAAGAGGAGCTTCTACTATCGGTAATCCTATATTTATAGCGTTCCTGAAGAAAATTCTTGCAAAGGATTTAGCGATAACCACGGGCACTCCCGCATACTTTATAGCTATGGGAGCGTGTTCTCTGGAAGAACCTGAACCGAAATTCTTTCCTGCGACTATTATATCTCCTTCCTTATGTTCCTGAGCAAAGTTAGGGTGTTGACTGTCTTCCATAACGTGCTTTGCAAGTTCATAAGGGTCGGAGGTATTTAAATACCTCGCAGGTATGATTTGGTCTGTATCTACATTATCTCCAAATTTCCAAACTCTACCTTTAAATCTCATCTGCATAATATTTAATATTACGGGATTTTTTTATTTTATTTAACCCGGAGGTGAATTAATGAAAACTTTACCTATAGATAATATAAAGGATAAAGTAATAAATGGAGAAAGAATATATCCTGAGGAAGCTCTTCACCTTTGGGAGAATGTAGATTTTGTTACTCTGGGGAATCTCGCCAATTTTGTAAGAAAAAAATTCCACCCGGAAGATATAGTTACCTTTGTTGTGGACAGAAACGTAAACTATACAAACGTATGTATAGCAGGATGTAAATTTTGTGCCTTTTACAGGAGAAAGTCCGATAATGATGCCTACCTTTTAGATATTCAGACAATACTCGATAGGGTAAGGGAACTTGTTGAATGGGGCGGTACGACATTACTCATGCAGGGTGGGATAAACCCGGATTTACCGTTGGAGTTTTACGAGGATATGATTTCCCAAATAAGAAAACACTTCCCTCAAGTGCAGATACACTGTTTTTCGGCGCCGGAAATTGTTTACATTTCCAAAAAGGAAAAAATTTCGGTGGAGGAGGTTTTAAGGAGACTTAAGAAAGCCGGGCTTATGTCCATACCCGGTGGTGGTGCAGAAATTCTGTCTCAAGAAGTAAGAGACATTATAAGTCCGGGTAAATGTACAGTAGAGGAGTGGGAAGAGGTTCACAGAACGGCACACAAACTCGGAATGACCACTACGGCAACTATGATGTTCGGGCATGTAGAAACCATTGAGCACATAATAGAGCATTTAGAAAGGGTAAGAAAGATACAAGATGAAACGGGAGGTTTTACCGCTTTTATCCCTTGGACATTTAAGAAGGGTAATACCCAGTTAGATTATGTAGAAGAAGCATCAACAACCTACTATCTAAAGGTTTTGGCTCTTTCGAGGATATACCTTGATAACTTCAAAAATATACAATCTTCTCACGTTACCCAAACCATGCAGATAGGACTCGTTGGACTGCATTTTGGTGCAAACGACTTAGGAAGTGTTATGATAGAGGAGAATGTAATATCCTCAACCAACTTTAAAGTGAGGATTCCGAAAGTAGACGATATGGTAAGAGCTATAAAATCCGCAGGCTTCATTCCGGCTCAAAGGGATACTTACTACAATATAATCAGGATATTTAATTAAGGCTTATACACAAGTAATATATCGTCCCCTATTCTTTTAATTTCTACCAATTTCATCGCCTTTAGCTCTTCCGCTTTTTTTATTCCAAAGTCTTCAAAACTTTTTCCATCACCCATGAGTTTGGGAGCTACGAAAACACAGACCCTGTCGTAGAGTTTCTCCTTTATAAACTGCGAAAGAGTATAAGCACCTCCCTCAACCATAAGGTGCATGATTTCTTTCTGAAAAAGGAAATTCATCAAATTTGGAAGTTCCAAATCCTTCAGTGTGAACACTTTTACTCCAAGTTTTTCCAAAAGTTCCTTCTTTTTTCCTTCCCTTAAGGTTATTACCCAGGTCTCAGCGGATTTGTCCGTGACAATCTTAGCATCGGTAGGGATTTCAAGCTGGGGGTCAATGACTATTCTTGTGGGCTGCTTTTCCGTAGGGATGTATCTTACGGTAAGCTGAGGGTTATCACGGAGAACTGTTTTTATACCTACTAGAATTGCTGTAGCCTCTCGCCTGAAGATGTGAGCCAATTTTCTGCTTTCAAAGGAGGTAATCCATTTACTACTTCCATCGGAAGTTGCAAGCTTTCCATCAATAGTTTGTGCCCATTTAAGTGTAATGTACGGTCTCCGCTTTATTATATAAGTGAAAAAATCTTCGTTTAACTCTTTTGCTTCTTTTTCCAGAATTCCAACATCTACCCATATTCCGTGTTTCCTTAACTTTTCCACACCTTTTCCCGCAACGAGAGGATTCGGGTCGAGTGTAGCGATTACAACCCTTGCTACTTTTTTTTCAATTATCAAGTCAGTACAAGGAGGAGTTCTACCGTAATGGGTACAGGGCTCTAAAGAAACGTAGAGTGTAGAACCGGATACATTACCACCTGCCCGGCTTAGAGCTATTACCTCTGCATGAGGGCTTCCTGCCTTTTCATGATACCCTATTCCAAGAATCCTTCCGTGTTTTACCACTACGGCACCTACGGTAGGATTGGGATGAGTGTATCCCTTTCTCTTTTTTGCAAGTTGAAGGGCTATCTTCATAAAATTCTCGTCGATTTCCCTAATCATCCCGCGACCCTTTTAGCCTCTTCTATATCCTTCCTAATTTGGGCTATTAATTCCTCAATAGAATTGAATTTTTTCTCTTCCCTGATAAATTTTAAGAACTCAACCTTTATTTTTTTCCCCCTCAGATTCCCTTTGAAATCTATTAGATGAACCTCTAAGACTTTTCCCTTCTTTCCGAAAGTAGGTCTATATCCGTAATTGGCTACTCCCATATACTTATCGTCCACCTTTACCGCATAAACTCCTTCTTTGA
>DQTK01000105.1 GCA_015662815.1 Aquifex aeolicus
ATGTTCCGAAAAGTCCAAGAAAACCATCAAGCATAAGGTCAACACCCATCATAACGTATCCGGCAAAAAATGAAGCAAAAAGATAACTCCCGAAGTTAACTCCTTTAATTATTGCTATGGGATTATCTTATCAAGTAAACCTATTAGCTTTCTTTTACAGGTTATAAGAAATTCTTTAACTTTCAATAAGTAATATGTAATATTCTCTAAGATTGATGGATTACATTTATAAAGACTTTCTCCTTACTGCCGGAATGCTTGCACAAGAGCAACTAGCTTATTCCTATACCGGTAATCTGAGCAGAAGATGGAAAAATAATCTATTTATAACAAGGACCGGAGCCAATTTGAGGAACTTATCCAAAGAGGACATAATTGTTTTGCCCTTGGACAAAAAATCGATTCTCGAAAGCAGAGCTTCATCGGAGCTTATAGTTCACAAAAGCATTCTAAAAAGTTCTGGAAAAAAGGCTGTTCTTCATACTCATCCGATATACACTGTAAAGCTTTCCTTCAATAGCGATGTAATAATTCCTAAAGACAGTGAAGGAAAGGCTATTCTAGGAAGTGTTCCGGTTCTTGAAGTAGAAAAACCTACAGCTAGCATCGAACTTGCCAAAATTTTATCGGAAGTTTTGAAAGAGAAAAAGGTTGCAGTTATAAGGGGGCATGGTGTTTTTGCAGTAGAAAGTTCTCTTTTCAAAGCCTACGAGGTTGTTTCTATTCTTGAGAATTCCTGTAAAATTTTGTGGAGGTGTCAGAATGGGGGAAAAAGTTGAGGAATACAGAGGATGTGTAATCCCAGAAGACTTGTATTACGATATCGAAAATCAAGTTTGGTTTAGAGTTAATGATGACGGAACGGTCACCGTTGGGGTTACCGATATAGGTTAAGCACGGGCTGGGAAAACTATAAATATTAGAATAAAAGCTCCCGGTAAACACGTTAAAAAGGGCAAACCTGTGGCAAGGCAGATGTGGAAGGAGAAGTTGTAGAGAAAAACGAAAAACTATTTGATAAACCTGACCTTATAAACGAAGACCCTTACGGCGAGGGCTGGATAGCAAGGTTGAAACCTGCAAATTTAGAAAAAGACTTGCAAGATTTGTTAACCGGTGAAGAAGTTATTTAAAAACTTAAAGAGTATATAGAAAGGGAAGACGTTAACTGCGGGGAGGAAAGAGCACAAATCAGCAAAAAATTCTATAAATAAGCTTCTTGAGTTTTTCTTCTCTTTCTACCTTCACTTTGAAATTCAGAGCAAAAATATTTTTATATCCTTCCAGCTTTACCAAATCCTTAGGAGTAGTTAAATAAATTTCATCTTCCTTGGGTTCAAAATCTTTGTAATCATAGTGGTCTCTATACGATAAGAATTTCTTTACGGAGATGTTAAGTTTTCTGAGGACTTCTGCGAACTGTCCGTTATCTCCGAGTCCGCTGAAGGCTATAACTTCTTTATCCTTTAGAATATCAATGGGAACTTCCTCAAAATTGGGATCAAGGAGTGATATAAATTCCCTGAACATTTTAAAAGTTGGTTTACCTGTATAAAAGTCAAAGGGTTTTACCTCTTGATATGTAAGAATTATTATGTCCGCTCTGTTTATTGAAAAAATAGGCTCCCTTAATCTTCCCGCCGGAAGAAGATAATCCCTCAAATCTTCTTTTTTAATCATTAAGATATCTATATCCCTATAAAGAGCCCTGTGCTGGAAACCATCATCAAGTATTATTACGTTGGGAGATAACTTTTCCAAAGCGAAAATTCCGCCTTTGTATCTGTCTTCAGACACTACCACACTTGCAAAGGGTAAAAATTTTGCAAGTAAGTAGGCTTCATCTCCCGCCTCTTCCCAGGAGAGCTTTATATTTCCATACTCAGAAACTATTTGCGGACCCTTTGTTTTTCTTTTATAGCCTCTTGACAGTATACAGACCCTTTTATCTTTTAACAGGTTCGCGAGATAAATAACAAATGAAGTTTTCCCGGTACCTCCCACTGACAGGTTTCCTACTGATATCACAGGAATAGGTAACTTTCTAGATTTTAATATATTCTTATCATAAAACGAATTTCTAAAACTTACAAACTTTCCGTAAAGTAAACTTAAAGGATATAAAAATTTACTTCCTACCACCCTTAGGTTTTATTCTAAACAAACATTGGTCATAACCTTGGGATTTACACATAACTTCTTCAATGTCATACTCTTTTTCTAAAAACTCACTTAAGAAACCTTTAAAAAACCCAGCCATAGGCTGGCATACAGGCTTTTCACTTTTGGGAATAGCTTCTACAAAGATTGAACCCTCTACCTTTATTTCGAGATTATCAACGTCATACTCAAAATAGCCTATCATCCTGGATGATTCTGCGATTATTGAAAGTACATCCAGAGCTTCATCTAATCTATCAGTATAAATTCCATACTTTTCTTTCAAGGTTTTAGCTCCCTTCTTACCCCCGAACTCTGTAGCCTTCTTTATAAGTTTGTCTAAGCCAAACTTAGCTATTTTGTTTAAATCCCTGTAAGCACTTATTAAAGCATCCCTGTGTATTAATACACTTTCCCTTTCTATGGCTTCTGCAAGAGCCCTTATCTGGTCTCTAATTCCTACCATTTCATACCTCGGTTAGTCTAAACTAACGTTTTTAGAATAATTTATCTCAGTATTCACTCTATTTCTATAACTTTTGCTATAAGGATTTTTTATGATTATCCCTTTCTATCAGACTACCTATTGTAAATCTATTAAGTATTCTAAGTAATTCTTTCAGACGCCGTACATGGTAATCCTCATGGTTTTCTATCCACTTGAAAAGTTTCTGTAAATCCTCACGGGTAATTTTACTCGAATACTCCTTATATAGATCTTTGGCTTTTTCCTCTTCTATAATGTCATCTATAATTTCCTTGGCAGAGTATCCTTTAAAGTGTTTGGCTTCCGGCATGGATAAATCCGGCATCGCACCCATTTCTCCTATTTTTTCTCCAAGTTTTCCCATGTGAACCATACTCTCTATTGCTATATCCAGAGAGGTATCCTTTTCCTGCCAGGTTTTTGAGTGAAAAAAGTGATATAAGTGATCGAGTATAAGCTTGTATTCTTTTTGAAGCAAAGTATTCAAAATCCGAACAATTTCGAAATCAATTTCACCGTTATCCTTAGATTCTTCTATTTTTTTATTTCTCAAATTTTCCAATAGTTCTTTAAAATCATCCCTGTGTTCTGTTTCATCATTTATAACCCTATCCAAGAGTTTCTTTACCGAATCTTCCTTTACAATCTCAAGCTGTTCGGAATAAATTCTTATGGCTTCCTCTTCAGCGTTTACATTGTTTTTCAACATTTCATCCCAACTCTTCCCCAGATTTATCGCCTCTTCCACTCTTTTGAGGGATACTTTTCCTCCGAGTTCTACCACTTTCTGGGCAAACCATTTGAGGTGTCTCATTTCCTGCCTTGCTATACTCTCTATTTCGCAAGTTATTTCAGGGTCTCCTATGAGGAACACGTTGTAAAGGTATTGAATTATCGCGGAATGTTCAAGAGCTACATCGTAAAGTAATATGTCTATAACTTCCTTTTTATTCATACTGAATGAAAAAGCTATGTAATTAGAAAACTTTGTCAACTATTTGTTAGCCTGTTTAATAATTAGAGGATTTAGG
>DQTK01000037.1 GCA_015662815.1 Aquifex aeolicus
ACCATCCCAAAAAGGAGGAACTAAGACAGAAATTCTTAAAGGAACATACCCACAGTGATTTCGAGGTTAGATACTTTGTCTACGGAGATGGAGTGTTTTACCTGCATCCCAACGATAAAGTTTACATACTCCATTGCACAGCAGGAGATCTTATAAGTGTACCTCCAAATACCAAACACTGGTTTGATATGGGAGAAAATCCCAACTTCAAGTGTATAAGGTTGTTCACTACACCGGAGGGTTGGGTAGCTGAATACACGGGTTCGGATATAGCGGAAAAGTTTCCAAAGTATGAGGAAGTGGTAAATGATTAAAGCTATTGTTCTCGATATAGAAGGTACAATAGCTCCTCTTACCTTTGTAAAAGAAGTGATGTTTCCATATTCCCGGGAAAAACTTAGAGAGTTTTTAGAAAAAAACTGGAACAATCCCGAAATAAAGAAAATAATTGAGGAAGCCCAGAAGGAAGTTGCGAGAAATCTGTCGTTGGAAGAAGCGGTTAAAGTATTTGAGAAATGGATAGAAGAAGATAGAAAAATAACTCCCCTAAAGGAGCTTCAGGGGTATATATGGGAAGATGGATTCAAAAGTGGTCAGTTAAGGGCTCCTATCTACGAAGATGCTTACAAAAAAATCAAAGAATGGAAAGAGAAGAATATTCCCATCTATATATACTCATCAGGTTCGGTAAAAGCTCAAAAACTTTTCTTTACATATTCAACCTACGGAGATATTACCGGGATGTTTTCCGGTTTTTTTGATACAAAAATAGGAAACAAAAAGGATGAAAGTTCCTACAGGAAAATTGCCCAAGAAATAGGGATAAAACCCGAAGAGATACTATTTATATCGGACAATCCCGATGAACTTAAAGCTGCAAAATCCGCAGGATTTGAAGTAATTCAGTCGGTAAGGGAAGGTGTAAAACCTTCTCTCGAATTTAAGCAGATAAAAACTTTTGAGGAGCTGGAAATATGAAGGCTTTTTCTCCTTCTTTAATACAAATTCTCGATGAAGTGATTAAAGAAAAAGAAAAAAGCGTTGAGGAAATCGAAGCTATAAAGCTAAACGAAACGGAAAATATTACTCAGCTTTTGGTTTTTATAAAAACTTCTGAAAAGCCGCACTACCATGCAGAGCACGACCTTACATTTATAGTGATAAAAGGAAAAGGAGAACTTTTCCTCGATGGAAAAGTGGAGGAGTTAAAAGAAGGGGATGTAGCCTTCATTCCCAAGAAAGCGGTTCATTTTTATAAAAACACGGGGGAGATTTCGGTGCTTCTTGCCGTGTTTTCCCCTAAATACGACGGTAGGGATAGCGTGAAGGTGGAGCTATGAATACGGAATTATCAAAGGTATTTTCCGAAAAAGTAGAAGAAATAATAAGAGCAGGGAAGATACTACATTCCCGAGGATGGGTTCCGGCCACCAGCGGTAATATATCCGCAAGAGTAAGTGATGAATATATAGCTATTACTTCATCCGGAAAACATAAGGGAAACCTAACTCCGAATGATATACTCTTAATAGATTATGAGGGAAATCCGAAAATAGGAGGCAAACCTTCAGCGGAAACGCTACTCCATACGACTATCTATAGACTGTTTCCCGAAGTAAAAGCTATTGTTCACACTCATTCTCCAAATGCAACGGTGATCTCTATAGTATCCAAGGACTTTGTAAAATTAGAAGATTACGAGCTATTAAAGGCTTTTCCCGATATCGATACCCATGAGACAAAGATTAGAATCCCTGTATTTCCAAATGACCAAAATATCCCGAAGTTATCTAAAAAGGTTGAGGAGTATTATAAAAGTACGAAGGAACCATACGGTTTCTTGATTCAGGGACACGGACTCTATACCTGGGGAAGGAGTATGGAAGAAGCCTTAATTCATGTCGAGGCTCTCGAGTTTCTCTTTGAATGCGAAATTAAACTGATGAGTTTTCGATAAAAAATATTTTTTACCCTTTTTGGAGAAATTCTTTTTCCGTTTCGCACCTCCCAAGCCTATGGCTTAACTCTTCAACAGTGCATCTTCAATAATCTGTGTTTCCTTTTTATTTATTCTTTTTTTCAACTCATCTAAAATCTAAATGACCCTTTCATTAAAAACATATGTCTTTTTTTCACAGTGCAAACACCTCAATTTACAATTTCCTACCTTTAAATTTAGCTCTTGAGATTTAATAGGTAAAATTTTTAGGCAAATATTTATAAACCCTTAACAGGTAATCCGTCAAAATTTCTAAAGGTTCACTATCCAGAGTTTCATCCCTAAAGGGAATGGAGAACGGAGAAAGAACTAACTTTCTGAGTTCATCTTCATCTATCGGAGGAACATTAGCTTTTAAACTCGCTACAGTTCCTTTTCTCTTTCTGCCAAGTTCCTTAGAAGATCCTACTTTGAACTTAAGCAGTACTAAAGCTTTCCTTACAGCAAGGGAAGAGGAATAAGAAACCCAATATCCATATTCATCTATTCGTTCTTTAACAAGTGATAAAAACTCAAGTGTCCAGAGTTCGGGATTTTTGTAAGGAGAGAAAGCATCGTGAAAAACAGCATCCGCTTTAAAATTTCCAATTTTTCTTATTTCCTTCCTCGCATCACCCAAAAATATCTTGAATTTAAACCTATCATCTTCACACTCCGGTGTTCTGTCAAGAAGCCATTTATGTATCTCCCTGTAAGGTTCAGGAAGTAAAGGTATATCTTGCAGTAATTCTTTTTCAAAGGAGAAAACTTCGATTCTGATGTGTGGATTTATCTCCCATAGGTGTTTAAGTGCTATCGCTAGGTTATACCCTAACCCAAAACCTATATCCAGTATTCTTATAACTTTCCTTGTTTTAGCTTTTTCCAAAATCCTTGAAGGTTTAATAAATTTCCAAATAGTCTCTCTTATAGCTCCGGCGGTCTGACTGTGATAGGGTTCACCGTATTTTCTGTGAATCAGCGTAAGAGAACCGTCGGAAGTATAAACAACTTCCACTCCCTCTTCTTTAGGGTTATAGGCAAAACGGTTTAATTCCCTCAGGATTATACTAAAACCCTCATCGTCAAGATTTAACCCTATCTTTTTCAGATAATCTTCAAGAAATTTTCGTAAATACTCCTTACGATTCATTTTTGAGTATTTTTTCTATATTATAGATTTCGTAAACAGCTCTGTGATTTGTAAGGCCTATGGATTCTCTGTAAATTATCAGGTAATATCTGTATTTAAACGCCTCTTCTTTATAAAGTTTCATTTTCTTTCTAAGCGATACCGAAAGCCTTATACTTAACTTGGGAATTTTGCCCTTTTCCCTTTTCAATCTCTTTTCCAGATAGTATAAAGCTCTTTTTATTCTTTTGATTTTTTCCATACAGTACTCTATTTTCCTTCCATATCCTCCACCGACACTTGCTATTTCCTTTAAGATTTCATCATTAAGGGTTTCCTTTGAGAGCATTAAGATTTAATTTAAAATTTTGAGTGTATGGGAAAAAGTTTAGCAGAACAAGTTCTATACTTTTTAATATCAATTTTCATAAATCTTTTGTTCTTGAAAATACTTTTTTATTATCTTTTTAACGTAAACCTTCCACAACCTCAAATATACCAAGCCCTTAGAGTGGAAATAAAAGAAGTAAAGGTACCTTCTCTATCAAAAAAAGCAGAAAAAACAAAGACTACGGAAAGAAACACAGAAAAAGCTAAAAAAATAACTGAGCCAAAAACCTTAACTGCTGTGGAAAAAAGCTTCGAGAAAGGAGATGTTCCGGTAAAAGTAAAACAACAAAAACAGGAAGAAGAGATTTCTATTCTTCCCGAGCTGGAAAAGAAAATTAAGAGGAAACTCGCAGAGAGAGAAAAGTTAAAGAAAGAAATTGGAGAAATATCGGCAGTTGTCAGTAAAAAAAACGTGGAAATAAAAGCTGGAAGCAGGAAACTCGTTTACACTCCGTCCGCTCCTGTATTTAAAGTCAAAGAGTTTCCTTCCCAAGTGAAAATTAAAATTTGGGTAAATCCGGAAGGAAAAGTTATAAAGGCAATTATAGTTCAAAGAAGCGGAGTAGCAAGTATTGATGATAAATTGCTTAGGTTTGTAAAGAAACTAAAATTCGAGGAAATAGATACTTTTGAAGTTCAAGAAGGAGTAATTACTTTCAGGTTCGCAACCTAAAGTTTTGTGTTATTACATTATCTATGGATAATTTGGAAAAATTTCTCGAAGTTGCAAAAATAGCTGCACTCGCAGGCGGAGAGGTTCTGAAAGAAAACTTCGGTAAAATCCGTAAGGAAAACATAGAGGAAAAAGGGGAAAAAGATTTCGTAAGCTACGTCGATAAGACTTCAGAAGATAGAATAAAGGAACTCATTTTGAACTATTTTCCCGACCACGAGGTAGTCGGAGAAGAAAGAGGTAAGGAAGGAAAAGAAAGTCCTTACAGATGGTATATAGACCCTCTTGATGGAACGAAAAATTACATAAATGGCTTTCCTATATTTGCAGTATCCATAGGTCTTGTTTACGAAAACGAACCCATTGCAGGAGCGGTTTATTTACCCTACTATGACCACCTTTACTGGGCAGCAAAGGGTATCGGAGCTTACAAAAATGGTCAAAGAATTTCCGTGAAAGAGAATGACAGTCTTAAACATGCAGGAGTAGTCTACGGATTTCCTTCAAGAAGCAAAAGAGACATATCAATCTATCTGAGTATCTTCAAAGAAATTTTTTACGAAGTTGGTTCTATGAGAAGACCCGGAGCTGCTGCGGTAGATATATGTATGGTCGCTGAAGGTATATTTGACGGAATGATGGAATTTGAGATGAAACCTTGGGATATTATGGCAGGACTTATCATCTTAAAGGAAGCCGGGGGAGTTTACACCATAAGCGGAAATCTATTTGAGGTTTTTGACGTGTTTGCCGGGAATTCCTACGTTCATGATTTTATAGTCAATGTAGCCCGGAAGCATATGGAGATAGAAGGTGTCAAAAAATAAAGGTATGTGAAAAACTTTTTACGTGCACTGAGCCATGATAGAAAAAGCCCAGTTCTTTTTGGGTAAAATCTTCAAATCATGACTATGCACGTAATCAAAAGGAGTGGAAGAAGGGAGAAATTGGATATTGGGAAGATTCGAGCTGTTGTGTTTTACGCTTGTGAGGGTCTTGATGTGGACCCTTTTGAGCTTGAGACGGATGCTCAAATTCAGTTTAGGGATGGTATTACTACAAAGGAAATCCAGCAACTCCTTATAAAGACTGCGGCTGAGAAGGTTTCGGCGGAAAGGCCTGATTGGACTTACACTGCTGCAAGACTGCTTTTATACGACTTGTATAAGGAGGTGGCTCACCTTAGGGGTTATCCGATTAGGGACAACTTGGGTAAATACAGGCCCTATAACAGTAACAGTTTTTTTAGCCTTATCAAGAACTTGGCTGAAAGAGGAATTTACGGCGAGTATCTGCTTGAATACTACTCTGAAGAGGATATTCATAAACTGGCCAGATATATCAAACCTGAAAGGGATATGCTATTCACCTATACGGGGATAAAAATTCTTTACGACAGGTATTTGGTAAGGGACGAAGAGGGTAGAGTTATAGAGCTCCCGCAAGAGATGTATATGCTGGTCGCTATGACTTTAGCCATTCCCGAGAAAAGAGAGGAAAGGGTAAAGTGGGCAAAGAGGTTTTACGACCTTCTTTCAGAACACAAGATTACAGTAGCTACACCGACGTTGATGAATGCAAGGAGACCCTTTAGACAGCTTTCCTCTTGTTTTGTGCTTACGGTGGATGACGACCTTTACGATATATTCGATAACATCAAGAAGGCTGGGATGATATCTAAGTTCGCGGGCGGGCTCGGAATATACATAGGGAAGATAAGGGCTACAGGGGCACCAATCAGGAAGTTCAAAGGAGCGTCAAGCGGTATTATTCCTGTGGTAAAGCTTATCAACGATACTATGACTTACGTAGACCAACTGGGTATGAGGAAAGGTTCCGCATCAATTACTCTGGATATTTGGCACAAGGATATTTTGGACTTCTTGGAGATAAAAACAAACGCCGGAGATGAAAGAAAGAAAGCTCACGATATACACCCTGCGGTATCTATACCTGATATCTTCATGAAGAGGCTAAGGAACAGGGAAGACTGGACCCTTATAGACCCATACTACGCCAGAGATTACATTACAAAAAAACTTTACCGCAGTAAATATAAAGAGGTTAAGCCTGTTCCAGGCACCCATTACTACGTGGGAATAAAGGCGGATGGTTCGCAGGATATCTTAGAACCCAAAGGATTGGAAGACTTTTACGGAGAGGAATTTGAGAAATGGTATACTGAGCTAGAAAGAAACCTTCCCGACGTTGCCAAGAAAAAGGTTAACTCTTTTGAACTCTGGAAAAGATTAATTACGGTTGCCTTTGAAACAGGAGAACCGTATATCTTCTTCAGAGATGAAGCTAACAGGAAAAATCCAAATAAGCATGCGGGAATGGTATACTCCAGTAATCTATGCCATGAAATTGTTCAAACAATGTCAATCTCTAAGCATGAGAAACCAGTTCTTGACCCTGAAACAGGAGCAATAACCTACAAAAAACAAGCAGGGGACTTGCCCGTATGTAATCTGGGCTCCATCAACCTGGGAAAGGTTTATACAGAAGAAGCTATCAAGGAAACTCTACCGATTCTTGTGAGAATATTGGATAACGTCATTGAAATGAACTATTACGCCATTCCTGAAGCGGAATATACAAATAGAAAGTATAGAGCCATAGGCATAGGTGTTTCAAACTATCACTACTGTCTTGTTAAGAATGGAATAAAGTGGGAGAGTGAAGAACATCTCAGATTTGCGGATAAACTATTCGAACTCATAGCCTTCTACTCCCTTAAAGGTTCACTTGAGCTTGCAAAAGAAAGAGGTAAATACGAGCTATTTGAAGGCTCCGACTGGAGTAAAGGAATATTTTTCGGAAGAACCATTGATGAAATCCTTGAAGACTCAAGAAACAACGGAAATAACCTACCCTGGAAGGAATTAGCTGAAGAAATTAAGAGATACGGTATTAGAAACGCTTATCTGCTTGCACTGATGCCTACAGGTTCTACCTCTCTAATTCTCGGAGCTACTCCCTCTATAGACCCTATATTTGCCAGGTTCTACAAAGAGGAAAATATGAGCGGAATACTACCTCAAGTCCCTCCAGAAATTAACAGGTTCTTCTGGCACTACAAGAGTGCCTATACGATAGACCAAGAATGGAGTATAAAAGCCGCAGCTGTAAGACAGAAGTGGATAGACCAAGCTCAAAGCCTTAACCTATTCATTGACCCACAGAATATAGACGGACCAAGACTCTCCAAACTTTACCAACTCGCCTGGGAACTCGGCCTGAAAACAGTATACTACTTAAGAAGTAGGTCAATAGTAGATATAGAAGAATGTGAGGTTTGTGGGGTATAAGCTCTTTTTTCTCTTTTTTTTCTCTTTTTCTTTAAATTAAATTCATATGACCTTTGAATATATTACCGGACAAAAAGCCCTAGAAGAAGCTTGTAAAAAGTTAAACAGGGCAAGTTATCTATACCTTGATACGGAAACAGCAGGGGGTAAAATACGCTTAATTCAAGTAGGAGATGAAGAGAATACTTTCGTAATAGATTTATACGAAATTGAAGATTTAGAACCTTTGCGAAAGCTTATATCTACTAAAGGTATAGTAGGACACAATTTAAAGTTTGACCTTAAATACCTTTTTAAATACGGTATATTCCCTCTTGCTACTTTCGATACTATGATAGCAAGTTATCTACTCGGATATGAAAGACATTCCCTCAGCCACTTAGTTAGCAATCTTTTAGGATACAGTATGGATAAGAGTTATCAGATGTCAGATTGGGGTGCTTCGGTTTTGACTTCTGCACAGCTTGAATATGCAGCTAAAGACGTGGACGTCCTGAGGGAACTCTTCCCGAGAATAAGGGCTATGCTAAATGAACTTACCGCAGTTCGTGGAGAAGAACTAATGAAAACTAAGACTGCAAAAATATTCGGGCTAAAAAGTCCCGTAGCAATAGTGGAGATGGCTTTTGTAAAAGAAGTTACGAAACTGGAATTGAACGGTTTTCCCGTAGATACAAAGGAGTTGGAGAATCTGCTAAAATCTTTGGAAAAGGAAACTCAAAAAAGAATACAAAACTTTTTCATAAAGTATAGAATTGACCCTTTGTCTCCGAAACAGCTTGCATCACTTCTTACAGGCAGGTTTAAACTAAATCTTCCTAAGACTCCCAAAGGAAACGTTTCTACGGATGATAAAACCCTTTCGGCTTACCAGGATGTAGAGCCTGTTAAACTTGTCTTAGAAATAAGGAAACTCAAAAAACTTTCGGATAAATTGAGAGAGATAAAAGAAAGCCTCAAGGATGGAAGGATTTATCCCGAATTTAAACAAATAGGAGCTATAACCGGAAGAATGTCATCCGTTAACCCTAACGTTCAAAACATCCCGAGAGAAATGCGTTCCCTATTCAAAGCGGAGGAAGGTAATTTATTCGTAATAGCAGATTTCTCCCAGATAGAACTCAGAATAGCTGCAGAATACGTTGATGATTCTCTAATGATAGAAGCTTTTTCACAGGGTAAAGACCTTCATAGGTACACCGCTTCTTTAGTTCTCGGGAAGAATGAAAATGAAATAACAAAAGAAGAAAGGCAATTGGCAAAGGCTATAAACTTCGGTTTAATTTACGGAATATCTGCAAAAGGACTTGCGGAATACGCCAAGGTAGGATACGGCGTTGAAATCTCACAGGAAGAAGCAGAAGTTTTCAGAAAGAGATTTTTTAAAAACTTTAAAGCCTTCAAAATATGGCACGATAGTGTAAAGAAAGAACTGAAGGAAAACAAAGAGGTAAAGGGTGCTACTCTAATGGGAAGAAAATTTTCCGCTACAACATTTAATGACGCGGTAAACTATCCTATCCAAGGGACCGGAGCTGATTTATTAAAACTCGCAGTTTTACTTTTTGACGCTGAAGTAAATAAACGCTCTCTAAAAGCTAAAGTGGTTAACTTGGTGCACGATGAAATAATAGTCGAATGTCCCGAAAAAGAAGCTCAAAAGGTAAAGACACTTCTCGAAAAAGCAATGAAACAAGCCGGTAAGATAGTTCTCAAAAAAGTTCCGATAGAGGTCGAAGCCACTATAAACGAAAGGTGGATAAAGGATTAGTTTAAATCCATATTTTTAAATATCATAAATTTTCATGCTGAAGTTAAAGTTTGATGAAAAGGGACTTATTCCTGTAATAGCTCAGGATTATAGGACCGGTGAAGTGAGAATGTTGGCTTGGGCTAACGAGGAAGCCATAAGGAAAACCTTAGAGACAGGATACGCCCATTACTATTCAAGAAGCAGACAGAAGATATGGAAAAAGGGGGAAAGCTCAGGAGAACTACAGAAGGTTAAGGAAGTAAGGGTTGATTGTGATGAAGATACGGTGATTTATATAATTGAACAGGAGAAAAATAAAGCATGTCATACTGGAGAGAGAAATTGCTTCTATAGGAGCATAGACGCTCGAAAAGTGACAAAACCTCTTCCCTTCGAAGTTTTACAAAGACTTCAAGAAGTTATAAAGGAACGCTTAGAAAAAAAAACTGAAAACTCTTATACTGTGAAGTTGGTTGAAAAGGGAAAGGAAAGGGTATTTCAGAAGTTCGGAGAGGAATCGGTAGAAACATTAATAGCCCTATTGAAGGGAAATAAAGAGGAGATAGTTTACGAAACAGCGGACATGCTATATATGCTTCTCGTATCCCTTGAGATTAATGGTATTGATATAAAGGAAGTAATGGAGGAACTGATAAAACGCTTCAAATAATCAGACTAAAGCCGTCTCCCTTTCGCCCGATGCCAACCATTTGTAATCGACATTAAATCTTTTTGCAATATAAACCAATGTCGCATCACAAGGTCTTGAGATACCTTTTTCGAATTCCTCTAACTTTTTAGGAGAAATACCTATTGCTCTAGAAAACTCCTCAACGGATAAGCCTCTTTCTTCCCTTACCCTCCTTATCCTCTCCCCTACTCCAATCATCGCTCTACCTCCATTTCTATTAAAATTTTAGGAAATGGGTGGAAAACTGGCAAGGAGATTAAGTCATCTCAAGCCTTCTGCAACTCTATTGATAACTGCTAAAGCTAAGGAATTAAGGGCAAAAGGTGTTGATGTAATAGGTTTCGGTGCAGGAGAACCTGATTTTGATACACCAGACTTCATAAAGGAAGCATGTATAAAGGCGTTAAAAGAGGGGAAAACTAAGTATTCACCTTCCGCAGGAATACCCGAACTGAGAGAAGCTATATCGGAAAAATTGTTTAAAGAGAATAAAGTTGAATACTCCCCTTCCGAGATAGTTATTTCCTCCGGTGCAAAAATGATTCTATTCCTTATTTTTATGGCTATAATTGAAGAAGGAGACGAAGTTCTCCTGCCTTCTCCTTACTGGGTTACTTATCCCGAACAGATA
>DQTK01000031.1 GCA_015662815.1 Aquifex aeolicus
AACTTTCTCCGCTTGTAGCTTCACTAAAACCAATAAAACTGTATAGAATTTACGTAGATAGGAGGATATGGAAAGAAGCGGAGTCTCTATTAAAACATTAATAATTTCTATAACTTATCTTATAGTTCTGAATACCGTATTGAGTCTATACGGAATTACCGATACCTTCTCATACATATTTGTTTTATTCAGCATCCCATTGGGTATATTTAACGATTTTAGAAATAAAATTAGAATTCCCAGGATTTATATAAACATTACAACTCTGGTAGGAGTTATAGTACTACTAAGTAGCTTATCTCTTGAGAATTTGATAAAACCTATATCCAATACTTTGGTATTTCTAATCGGAATTAAGCTCATTGAAGAGAAAAATATAAGGGATTTTTACCAAATACTACTCTTAAGTTTCCTAGGAATCTCTCTGGCAATAATTGTGAAGATGGATATCTATTATTTACTGGTATTTATAATTGAAATATTTTTAGGAATTGTATTGCTTATTTTTCTAAATTTTTACAAAAACTTGGGAAATACACATCTGGAAAAAGAAGTATTTAAGAAGCTTTTACTGATTTCCCTATGTTTTTCCTTAAATTCTTTCATATTTTCATGGTTTTTTTTCGTAATACTTCCAAGAATCGACAAACCCTTATTGGATTTATTCAGAAGTGGAGAAAAAAAATTCATCAGCAGTATTACAGAAGAAGTTGAACTCGGAAAAGTGGGGGAAATACAGCTTGATAAATCCGTAGTTTTAAGAGCCTTCGGTGTCGAATTTCACGAACAGCCCTACTGGAGAGTTTCCGTTCTGGATACTTTTTATAAAAATCGCTGGATAAAAACCCTTAAAATTCCCGAAAAGGAATCCTACGCAAAAGGAACAGAATACACAATAATTCTTGAACCAACCTTCGATAAATTTTTACCTTTGATTGATTACCCGTTAAAAATTTTAAAGGTTGAAGGAACTTCTACAAGATTTGCGAGATTCAAAGGAGGGTTTTACGAATTTAACAAACCTATCAGCAAGCCTATTAAAATAAAAGCAACTTTTTCCAAAACCCCGCCTAAAGATAAACCTTTACCTGTCTACACATCCGTGCCTAAGGACATTCCCAAAAGCATAGTAAACTTAGCTAAAAAGCTCAGTAAGGGATCAAAAACACCCAAAGAAAAAATAATGAAAGTTCAGGAGTTCTTTCAAAGGGAAGGGTTTAAATATTCATTAACACTGGGTAAATATGAAGGAAACCCGTTGGAATACTTCCTTTTTGTATCAAAAAAGGGAAACTGTGAATACTTCGCTTCATCCACTGCTATTTTGCTCAGACTTATGGGTGTCCCTTCGAGAGTAGTAACAGGATTCTACGGAGCTATAAAGAATGAGTATGGTGACTATTACATTGTAGTGAATGCAATGGCACATGTATGGGTGGAGGCTTACGACGGGAATAGTTGGGTAAGAGTAGATACAACACCTCCATACGTTCCGGAAGGCATAAGAGAAATTTCTAAGCTTTCCTTGATTTACGATGCTATATTGACATTCTGGTATAAGAATATAGTAAACTTTGATACTGAAAAACAGAAAAGGATATTAATTACAACCTCAGATTTATTGAAAATGTTTGTTAAAAACTCGGAAAAAATACTATTGTTCCTTTTATTAACCCTTAGCGGTACAGCAAGCTACTTTATTTACGTTAGGGAAATTCGTAAAACCC
Source organism: Aquifex aeolicus (assembly GCA_015662815.1). Lineage (GTDB taxonomy): Bacteria > Aquificota > Aquificia > Aquificales > Aquificaceae > Aquifex > Aquifex aeolicus_A. The sequence continues at coordinate 1,728 of DQTK01000031.1, forward strand.
CGGAAAATTTATACAGAAAATTGTTAAGGAAGCTCAAGAAATATGGAATAAAAGAAAATCTTCCGGAAAGAGTTATAGAAGCTGTTAAGGATAAAGATATCTACGAAGAAGTTAAATTTATAGTAAGGACTTATGAAAGGTTTAAGTATTCAAAGGTAAGAGACGAGGAAGAACTTAAAGAAGCTTATAAACTACTTAAGAAGATATAATAATGCGTATATTAAATAATAATAATTTTTTGGTAAATTAAATTAGTGGGATGATTGGGCAGGATATTCTTAATGAAGAAAAGCTTGAGGAGCTTGCGGAGTTTTTTAAAGCCCTTTCCCATCCAGTAAGACTCAGAATTATAAGTATACTCATTGAAGGAAAACAATGCGTTAAAAATCTGGGAGAACTCCTTAACTTATCACAGCCCAGTGTTTCACAACACCTCTCTATACTCAGGTCCAGAGGTATAGTAGGTTGGAAAAGGGAAGGTTCAATAATATGCTACTATATTAAAGACGAACGCGTTAAGAAAATTTACAATTTACTAATTAAGGAGGAAGAAAATGGCGGGTAGAGTTATTGACCTGAGTGAACAAAACTGGGAACAAGAGGTTCTCCAAGCTGATAAACCTGTTTTAGTGGATTTCTGGGCACCTTGGTGTGGACCCTGCAGAATTATAGCTCCTATGATTGAGGAGCTTGCGGAAGAATTTGGAGAGCAAATTAAAGTAGGAAAACTCAACACAGATGAAAATCCCAATATAGCAATGAGATACGGAATAAGAGCTATACCTACAATAATTCTTTTCAAAAATGGAGAGGTTGTAGATACAAGAATAGGAGTTCAGCCTAAGGAAGCCTTAAAACAAATGGTTCTTGAACACCTTTCTTAACAAACTTATGGATGCTCAACCGGGTATTGATACCTTCATCGAAGCAACTCGTTACCTTTCTCGGGGCCCCTCGCCCCAAGAAATATTAATTCTCATCCTGGTCGGTTCTGCATTTATCTCATTAGTTGCTATCCTTGTAATTTATATGAAAGTTAAAGAAAAAGC
>DQTK01000098.1 GCA_015662815.1 Aquifex aeolicus
AGAGATACTTTCCCTCCTGTTTACTTTCTTTTAAATCTTCCTTTAGGTCAAGAAAGGAAAGTTTTTTAAAGGGAATTTCCTGAGCTGACACCAGGCATACCAGTACTTAAGAAAAGCTTGACAATCACCCTCATAACTTTCCTCCCTTTAGTTTGTGGTTTTTGCTTTTTTATTCAGAAGCTCCTTCAAACTATTGGATATTTCCCTCAAAACCGGTATAAACTCGTTATTCAATTCCTTTAAAGAATTGTACAATTCTTCCGGACTTACTTCCCAAGTACTGATAAGTTTATTTTTGAGCAATAACATTTTTAGAACAGTCTCGTAATAGTTTTCAGGAATTATTCCCTTTTCAACCATTTTTGTGAGGCAATCATCCCCGAATTTCTTTATTCCGAATTTAGGAGCGAGATGTTTGCATATATCAAAAAGGGAATCGTAGGCAACTTGGTAAAAGTACTTTACTCTGTCGTAGTACATAGGAGTTTTCTTAAATTCCTCAAATCCCTGTGATAGAACGAAGTCTATTTTTTTTACGGAATCTTTTATAAATTTTGCCTTTTCGTTAATGAGTTCGAAATCTATCAAGAGGTAATTACCTGTAGTCTTCTTTACGTATTCTATAATACCCCTTGCAAGTTCTTTAAAAAGCTCAAGATTCTCCTTCAAGGAGTCGTAAAGTTCTTCAGGAGATACTGTGTTTTTCAAATCTCTGTACTTGAAATAAAAGTCCGAAAATTCTTTAAGCTTCTCAGCAAATGGAAGACCTATAAACCGGGCAACTTTCGAAAGACACTCCTTCGAGGAAGTCTTAATCCCGTAAACGGCAGAAAGGTGCCTGCATACTCTCATTGTACTTTCAAAAGCGAGGTTAAAATCTATCCTTACCCTATCCTGAACCAGTTTGTTTTTAACAAACTCTTCCTTTGGAATTTCCAGATTTTTCCTCAAATCTACGTAGGCTTTTTCAAGGTTGTGAAAAGCTTCAATAATAAGGCTTATCTTAGGAGTTTTTTTCATAGAAATAAAAATACAAAAACTCTAACCGATTTCACTAACATTTATCCTTAAGGAAATAAAATAAAACCTTATGGAAAAGATTGAGGTAAAAATCAAAGGAAAAGAATACCAAGTGGAAAAGGGAACACCCCTCGGAAAGATATTTGAAATAGCTGGAATAGAAGGAACACTTGGAGGAGTTTTAAACGGAAAAATTATAGATTTACAGACTCCAATAAAAGAATCGGGAGAAATTCATCCGGTGTACAGAGGTTCAAAAGAAAGCCTTGAAATAATGAGGCATTCTTTGGCTCATATAATGGCACAAGCCTTAAAAGAACTCTACGGGACAACAAAAGTCCATCTAGGAATAGGTCCTACCACAGAGGAAGGCTTCTATTACGATGTAGAAGTGGAAGGACACAAAATTACCGAGGAAGACCTTCCGAGGATAGAACAAAAAATGAAGGAGATAATTGAAAGGGATTATCCGATACTGAGAAGGGAACTTTCCCGTGAAGAAGCTATAAAACTTTTTGAAGATTTAAAGGAAAAATATAAGGTAGAAATAATAAAGGATATCCCCGAAGATGAAGTTATATCGGTATACGAACAGGGAGATTTTATAGACCTTTGTAAGGGTCCTCACCTACCTTCTACGGGTAAAGCCGGCGTATTCAAACTAACAGCCATTTCGGGAGCTTATTGGAGAGGTAGAACAGACCAGCCTCAGCTTACGAGAATTTACGGACTCGCTTACTGGAGCGATAAAGAATTAAAGGAAAGGTTAAAGTTTTACGAAGAAGTGAAGAAGAGAGACCACAGAAAACTCGGTCAACAGCTCGAGTTTTTCACTATAGACGATAACGTCGGAGCAGGACTTATACTCTGGCTTCCAAGAGGAGCAATATACAGAAAGGTACTGGAGGATTACTTAAAAGAAGAGCATATAAAGAGAGGCTATCAGCTCGTCTACACACCACATGTCGGTAAGTCTAAATTGTGGGAGATGAGTGGCCACTTAGAATGCTACAAACAAAATATGTTTCCCGGTATGAAAATTGACGAGGAAGAATACTACGTAAAACCTATGAACTGTCCGTTCCATATAGCTATATACAAGAGCAAAGTGAGAAGTTACAAAGAACTACCCTTAAAACTATTCGAGCTTGGTACTGTATACAGATACGAACTATCAGGTGTTTTACATGGACTTCTGAGGGTAAGAGGTTTTACACAAGACGATGCTCACATAATTTGCACTCCCGAGCAGGTAAGCGATGTAATAAGGGAAACATTGGACTTTGCCTTGAGCACGCTTAAGGATTTCGGTTTTAACGAATTTAAGATATATCTCTCAACAAGACCTGAATACTCTATAGGTTCAGACCAGCAATGGGAAATCTCTCAAAATGCTTTGGAAAAAGCTATAGAGGATTTAGGTTACAAATACGAAATAGATGAAGGAGGAGGAGCATTCTACGGCCCTAAGATAGATGTAAAAATCAAAGACGCCCTAGGAAGAATGTGGCAACTTTCCACCATACAATTCGACTTTAATCTTCCCGAAAGGTTTGACATGACGTACGTGGGACCAGATAACCGGAGACACAGACCTTATATGATACATAGAGCTTTGCTTGGTTCCATAGAAAGATTTACGGGAATATTGCTTGAACACTACGCAGGATTATTACCTTTATGGCTCTCTCCTACACAAGTGATAATTATACCTATAGCTGATAGACATCATAAGTATGCAAAAGAAGTTTTAAGAACCCTGCAGGAAAAGAATATAAGGGCAGAAATAGACCTAAGGGAAGAAAGAATGAACGCGAAAATCAGGGATGCGGAACTCAAAAAAATACCTGTAATTCTAGTAATAGGTGACAGAGAAGTTGAAAATAAAACGGTTTCCGTAAGAACTAAGAAAGAGGGTAACATGGGTGCTATGGAAGTTCCTAAATTTATCGAATGGATTAAAGAAAAGATAAGAAATAAAGAATAACTCTTTTTCCTCTTGTTCTTCAATAATTTTATTTCTTATGATTTAAATCCTAACACTTTTGTGAAGTTTATTATAATATTATAATAAACACTGGGGTTGGAAAAATTCGGTAAATGAGGGGGTTATGGAAAGTTGCGAAAAATTTGTATTTAGTATATATTTTAATACAGGAGTAGATGTGAGATAGCCCCTCCC
>DQTK01000014.1 GCA_015662815.1 Aquifex aeolicus
ACCCACAGGATGGCTCAAGCTAATATGGTCTTCTCCCACTTCAGGTGGTAAATATAAATTCTTCCCCACCTATGAACCTCGTGGGCTTTTAATCACTTCAAATTTTTTCTAAAATTTTTTTTATTTTTATTATCATGAACATAATAGTTTTGAAGGGAAGCATTATCGAAGTAGAAGTTGAAGTTATTGTTAATCCGGCCAATAGCAGGGGATTGATGGGTGGAGGAGTGGCAGGGGTTATAAGGAAGTTCGGAGGGGAAGAAATAGAAAAAGAAGCTGTAGAGAAATCACCCATACCTGTAGGCTCTGCCATTCTCACAACGGCGGGAAAATTGAAATTTAAAGGCGTTATACATGCTCCTACTATGGAAGAACCTGCTATGCCATCTTCTAAGGAAAAAGTAAGGCAAGCCACAAGAGCTTCCCTTGAACTTGCAGATGAAAAAGGATTTAAAAGCATAGCCTTTCCGGGTATGGGAACAGGAGTGGGAAGGGTTTCAAAAAGTGTAGTAGCAATGACAATGCTCAAAGAAATAAAAGGATTTAAACCCAAGTCTTTGGAAAAGGTTATTTTAGTCGATATAGATGATGAGATGGTAAGGGCATGGGAAGAGTCTTTAGACGCACTCTAATAATACTTTTAACTCCGTTTCTCCTGTTAGCGGAAGAAATTCCCATTTATGTAATTGCTAAAGGAAAAGTTGAGAAGCTTTTAGTAAAGAAAGGGCAGAAAGTAAAAAAGGGGCAGATACTTTTACAAATTTCTGAGGAACTATACTCTTACGAACTTGAACGTCTTAAGGGGAAATTAAGAGAACTCGAGATACAACACTGAAAAGCAGAAAGGGACTATAGGAGATATAAAGAAATGTTTGAGAGAGACCTTCTTGCAGAAAGTATTCTTGAGGATAAATAGGCAGAGCTGAAAATTATAAAATACAGGATAGAGCAGATAAAGTCTGAGATAAAAAAAGTGGAAACTTTAAAAAGCTATACAAAGGTAAAAAGTCCCTTTAGGGGAATGATAAAGGGAATATTTGTCGGAGAAGGTAGTTTCGTAAACGGAGAACTGAGACCTCGTATAAAGTATAAAGTATTAATAATTAAAAAAGAATAAAAAAGAGTATTAAGGAAAGATACTAACTTCATAAACCTAACACATCAAACATTGTGTAAAAGCCGGGTTCTTTTCCTTTTATCCACTTTGCCGCTTCAACAGCTCCTTTAGCAAAGGTATCTCTGGAGGAAGCTCTGTGAGTAAGCTCTAATCTTTCTCCGAAACCTAAAAAAAAGACCGTGTGGTCTCCTACTACATCGCCGCCTCTCAATGACATAACTCCTATCTCGTTTTCCTTTCTGGGAGCTTCACCTTCCCTACCGAAAACTATATTTCTTCTGTCCAATACTTCCGATAGGATTTCCGCAAGTTTCATTGCGGTTCCGCTGGGAGCGTCTTTTTTAAATCTGTGGTGAATTTCCATTATTTCTACATCAAAGTTTTTATCCTTTAAAACTTTTGCCGTTATTTCAACAAGTTTAAACAAAAGGTTTACTCCGAGACTCATATTAGGTGATAGGAGAATAGGTGCTTTCTTTGAAAATTCTTTAATTTCCTCTATCTCCTGCGGTGTAAAGCCTGTGGTTCCTATGACGATTGCTTTCCTCTCAAGAGAGGTCAATTTTGTATAACTTACCGCTGCCGTGGGGTTTCCCGAGAACTCTATAACCACATCCGCCATAGGTAAAACTTCTTCTAGTCTACTTGTGAGCGGTTTACCTTTTAGCTCAGGCTTTCCTAAGGCTTCACCAAGGTCGAGGGAAGAAATGCAGTCTGGGTGCTCTATACCTCCGACTATTTCAACATCTTTATCTTGAATACCCAATTCAATAATTCGTCTTCCCATTCTTCCTAAAGCACCGCAGACCACAACTTTAACCATTACTCTCCCCCTTCTCCTTCACCGAATATCAATTGTTCCAATTCCTTTACAGCTTCACCAGCCTGTTCGGGAGGAACTACCGATGGGTAAATAGCCACTTTTATACCCTCTTTAAATAGAAAACGGGCAAGTAGCTCTTGGAGTTTTTCCAGTTCTTCAGGCGTCATATCCGTTCGTATGCTTTCTTCAACATCTCTATCGGTTACAAATAGACCAACGAGAGCAAAGGGAACGGCAACATATTTTTTTTCTTCCATAATAACCTCCTTAGTTCAATTATCTTACAGAAAAGATTTTTTTGATATAGCATTATGTCAGTTATCACAAACTTTTAAACTCGTGTGCCTAAAAATGTTTTTTATGAAGAAAAAAATAATAAGTCCTACTGTAAAAAGGACGAAGGATAGATTACCCCCGGGGCAAAAGTGGATTAAGGCTCCTATAGTTTACGACATAGTTGATGAAATCCCGGATTGGGATATGGAAAATTACAGATTTAAAGTCTGGGGGGAGGTTGAAAATCCTATAGAACTTACCTACGAAGAATTATTGAAACTTCCCTCTGCAGAAGTAGTTGCGGATTTCCATTGCGTAACCAGATGGAGTGTTCCCGAAATAGTTTGGGAAGGAATACTTACAAAGGATCTGCTGGAGATAGTAAAACCTAAACCTATTGCTCAATACGTTCTCGTTCACTGCCTTGAAGGATATACTACTAACCTGCCCATAGAATACCTTGAGAAGGAAGATAGCATTCTCGCCTATAAAATGTTCGGAAAACCTTTACCTAAAAGACACGGATATCCACTCCGATTAGTTATTCCCCAGCTATACGCTTGGAAAAGTGCCAAATATGTTTGGGGTATAGAGTTCCTTGACCACTTAGTTCCGGGATTTTGGGAAGTAAGAGGATACCACATAGTAGGTGACCCTTGGAAAGAAGAAAGGTACTTGGGAGA
>DQTK01000134.1 GCA_015662815.1 Aquifex aeolicus
CCTCAGTACAATAGAATTAGGAGGGTATTGATAGGCGGGAAGGAACTAAAACCTAAAAAGGAATACCTCGTAGCGGTTTACGGTGGGCCGCCGCCACCACTTGAAGCTGTAGAACCGGGATACAAGCCAGTACCGGTGTATGAAATTCTTATAAACTACATAAAGAAGAAGGGTACTATAAACGTAAGAACTAAACCAAATGTTAAGGTTTTGGATGCAAAATACCACACCTACGATGAGTGTTATGGAGGTGGTAAGTAAGAGCCTTGATTGCCTTTCTGATAGGAGTAATTAAGTAATTATCGCCCTTTCCATTTTTTACTTCATAAGGTATTACTTCGGCAACCCCTTCAGGTTGATGTTTTATACCGTAGAAGTCAAAAATAAAAGCTTCGATGAAACACTGAAAAAACTCCGGGAAAAATTAGATGCAAATGGACTTAAGGTTATAAGAGTTCTTCCTCTTTCGAAATCTCTGAAAGCTAGGGGAGTTAAAGACTTTATGAATTATTCCATTATTCTTGCATGTGATATTCCGGGAAAGGAAAAATTACTTTCAAAGGTTCCATTCCTAACTAATCTCATACCATGCAGTATAGCTATTTACGAAGATAAGGAGGGAGAAAAGCTCACAGTTATGAAGGAATGGGATTTTACCTTGACGTCATCGGGAAAGCGGGAATATACTGAATAATAACACTTGTAAGAAAGAAGAAAAAAAGAAAATCAGGTAAGAAAAGCACCTGGGTACTCAACTTACTTGGAGAATTGACTATTTCTATACCTTATCATCCAAATCCACCTTACCCGATACTTTTTAGTGGGAGAGTAGATATAAGAAAAAGTGCAATAAATCAAGCGATAGGAATGGTATCAAGCTACGCATCAAACTTAAAAAACTGGTATGAAGAAGGGAAAAGCTTGAACATATAAAACTCTCATATCTGAATCCCAAAAGCTACAGTCCTCAACTTTACATCACTCTGGTGGAGCTAAAAGACCTGTGGATAAGGAAAAAGAAAAGGTTTCATTTTGTAAAGATAAAGGTTTTGAATGAAAAGGAAAAATAGGAGTGGAGGAATTATCCCATGAAAGTATACAAGAGGTTATATGAGTTTGAAGATAAAGAAGTCAAAGCATGCGATAAATGTGGATTTAAATATCCAGGAGATATAGGGTAGCAAGGGAGATAAGCAATATAGCGGAAGAATTTTCAAAAAGATAAAAGGCTTAAGAGGTGATAAGAGGAAGAGTAAGAGATTAAATAGGAAGATAAATTTCTGGATGAGGAGAAAGATTCAAGAAAGGGTAAAAGAAATAAGTTTAGAGGAAGGGTTTGAGATAGATTTTGTGTATCCGAGTTATACGTCAAGGAGATGTAGCATATGTGGGAGTGAGGGAGAGAATTTCTCTCCCTCGGGTTCAAAAGCGTTATTTTATTGCAAGAGATGTGGATATATAGTAAATGGGGATGTGAATGCGGTATTTAATCAACACTTTCTATACCTGTCCCACTTCCTAAAAGGAGGTGGGAAAACCTGTTCTGTTGTGCGGGTTGCGGTTCCGTTCAGAAGCGGAGTCCCTAAAGCAAACGGCTCTCTTTTTCTCATATTTCTCACTTTTGTCTACGTTTTAGGGTAGCTGTTGCAACTACTATGTTAAAAAATCTTTAATAAAAAAGGACATTATATTTCTCGATGCCAGAACACCCGAACTCTATGAAGGAAAAGCCGGATTTTGAAAAAGATTGGACCACATAAAAGGTGCAGTAAACAGATTCTGGAAACAGGATTTTGAAGAGAGGGTAAATAAGTACAGAAAAAGGTATTATCTTTTAAAACCGAAAAAAAACATAAGCCTTCTCTACGAAAGTTTAGGAATAGGTAAAGGAAAAGAGGTTATACTGTACTGTGGTCTGGGATTAATGTCCGGAGCTACCTACTATGTTATTAAATACTACCTGGATTTAACTGATAAGGTAAGACTTTACGATGGTTCCTGGAACGAATATTCCCAAACAAGCTTACCAAAGGAACCGTAATTCTTCCTCTTGTTCTTGCTCATATCCTTTCCGTAAAAAAGAAGTATATTTGAAGCATGAAGGTTTTTACCCTCAGAGAGGCTAGAGAACTTCTGGTAAAGATAAAACCTATAGCCGAAGATATAAAACTAAAGAAGGAAGAATTAAGAAATCTTTACGAAGGGCTATCTTTTCAAGAAGATGAACTTGAACAAATGTACTTGAAGACCAAGATCAAGGAGATAGAAATTCAGATAAAAAGACACCTTGCACGCATAGAGGAGCTGGGAGGAGTTATAAAGGGGATTGAACCTCTGCTTGTAGACTTTCTATCGGAACATAATGGAAGGTACATATGGCTTTGCTGGAAGGAAGATGAAGAAACCATAATGTACTGGCACGAACTCAGTGAAGGTTTTGCAGGAAGAAAACCCGTAGAAGAGCTAGAAGAATCAGAAAAGCTTTTCTAAGTAGATGTAATAGTTATATAAGACCTTTTTCGTGTAATTCTTGGTCTCGGAATAGGGTATAAGTTCTATAAATAAAAAATCATCATCGTACCTTTTCCATCGACCTACAGCACTTCGTCCGGCATTGTATGAAGCTATAACCCTTACCATATCTCCCTTCCAGTAATCGTAAAGAAATGCAAGATACGCTGTTCCCAAAAGGATGTTTGTATAGGGTTCAAAGATATTCTCCAGTTTTATTCCTAAACCTTTAGCTTTCCATCTTGCTGTAAAATCCATAAGTTGCATGAGCCCCTTTGCTCCCGATGGAGAAACTGCGTAAATATCAAAGAGGCTTTCTTGACGCATAACTGCGTAGATTAACGCCTTAGGGACGTTGAATCTTTCTGAAACTCGACTTACGATTTCTTCAAAGGGTGTAGGATAGGATACGTACCTGTATATATCTGAACTAACACCGTATTTGTTCACAGAAAGTCTTATAGAGGTGTAGGGGTCTATATCCTGTAGAAGCAGTATATCTCCAGTTGTGATATCTTCCTTATTTTTAAAAGCTTCATACCGCATGTAATGGAGAAATCCAAGGTCATAAATTTTTTTTAGCTCAAAGTAGAGGTTAGGGGGATTTACATCCACGGGTGTAATAGGTTTATACACGTTTAACCCTAAAAAGAGTCTTGCAATAATCCCGTAAAAGTTATCGTACTGAGATGTTTTTCTCAGGTATTTAAAGGCTATATCCCTGTTACCCAAGTTTAACTCTGTTTTAAAGAGCCAGAAAAACCTCTTTGCTCTGTCCGTATCGTTTTCGGGTGAGTATACTTTGAAGTATTCACTTGCTTTTTTATAGTCTTTTAAAGCAAAGTAGGCGATACCCAAATAAAAATTAGATTCCGGATAAGTACTTTTCTCCAAAATCTCGATACCTTTACTTATAAATCCTCTCTCCAAAAGCTCTCTGCCTAAAATATAGAAAAGATATGGGTTATTCTCTTTTTTTACAAACTCTTCAGCTTGAGAATACTTATTCAGTTTTAGAAAAACGTATATTAAAAATTGCTTTGCTTTATCTTCTTGGCAATTTAGCAAAACTTTTTCGGATTCTTCGTATTCTTTTAGTCTGTATAGAGATACACTTATTAAATAGCAATCTCTTGAGAGCTTCAAAACGTATTTGTACTTTTTACTTTTAAAAAGCTTCTTGGCTATTTTTTCTTTTTCATCCTGTGAGAATTCAAATTTATCTATATATTTTATGAGCATTTCCGGGTAATTTATAATTAATGGTTTAAGATTCAAATTCAAATACTTGTAAATTTCAAAAAGATTTTTCACCTGACTGCGGGGTATGTTACTTATATCAAGTTTTTGTATTAAATCTAAAGCTTCTTTTTTATCGGTTTTATAAACCTTTCGAAGGAGAAAAAGAATAATTTCATTTCTAAAAGGGGCTGTAGGATAATTTTCAATTAATTTTTTAGCCAGTTCAACACTCCTGTTTTCCAAAAATTTTTTATAAAGTTCGTATTTCTCGGATATTCCTCCAAATAAAAGTGAGATAGAAAAGAAAATCAATACAAAGGCCCTTCTCATAGAAACCTCTTTATCCTTTCTATACTTTTAGTCTTACCCGTTGCTTCATCCAAGTCAACCAGGATGGCATTTAAAACGATTTCTCCTTTATCTTCTACTTCAAACCTCCTCGGGAGACCTGTAAGGAATTTTTCTATGGGTTCTTTCGGCTTCATACCGATAGCTGAGTACCATACTCCTGTCATTCCCACATCCGATACGTATCCGGTCCCCTTTCTAAGAATGAACTCATCGGCAGTTGGTACATGTGTATGTGTTCCGTAAACGAGGGATGCTCTCCCGTCCACGTATATACCGAACGCCCATTTTTCGGATGTTGCTTCGGCATGGAAGTCTACTATTACTAAATTTGTATCCTTAGAAACTTCTTCGTAAATTCTGTCGAAAACCTTAAAGGGATTTTCCAGATTACAATCCATAAATACCCTACCCATCAGGTTTATTACCGCAAACTTTACACCGTTTTTCTTAAAGATTCCGTATCCCCTACCGGGAACCCCTTCAGGATAGTTTGCCGGTCTAAGGAGGTTTTCAGTCTCCTCTATAAACTGGTGAATTTCCTTTTTATCCCATATATGATTCCCAGAAGTCATTACATCTATACCAATGTCTATAAGCTCTTCGTAAACTTTCTTGGTCAGTCCAAATCCGCCGGCGACATTTTCTACGTTAGCTATAACTACATCGTAGGCTATTTCTTCCTTAAGCTCGGGTAAGAATTCCCTTAAAGCCTTTCTCCCCGGTTTTCCGATGATATCTCCTATTGCTAAGATTCTCATAGTATACTCATTTTAAATGCTGAAAAAACTATAAGAATATGGTATATCACATTAACTCAAAAAACAGGTTTTACATTTCGTATACCCTCATTATTTTCCCTCTTAGATGTAATGCTAATTTCCCCCTTAATTAACGTATTTTACTTTTTGATACACAATGTTGTTAATTTCAGTTTTCTCACATATTTTTCTAAATTCCATTTGAAAGTAAAGGGTGAGGAAAAAGGTATTCTAAGGAAATAGAGAGGCTAACGCTGAATTCACCACTGTTCTCTCACTTGAGGCAAGCAATAGCTATTAAATTTGCTACTATTTTGATATACCTATATTGGGATTGTGGGCATAATTTTTCTTATCTGGAAAAAGAGTAGGCAAAACCTATGAAGTTTGTTTACGTTCTCTGCTTCTTACTGCTTTCGATTTTAGGATTCATAGGTTTACTACTTCCCTTGGTTCCATCAAGTCCTTTCTTTATCCCTGCTCTATTTTGCCTCTATAAAGCTCATCCCAAATTAGTGAAGAGAATTGTAAATATAAAGTTTATAAGGAAATATGTACCCCGTAAAGTTCTGGATAAATTAAATTAATTTTCTTGATGGAAAGTAAAACTTTAAAGCTAAAGGAGCTTTACGTAGTAAATGAAATAACAAAAATACTTACCGGGGAGTACACATTTGAGAAAAGTCTGATGGAAGTTTTAAAAATTCTCTACTCATACATGGGAGTAGAACATAGCTTTATAGCCGTAAAAGATGGAAAATCGGTAAAAATTAAAAGTTTCTTCGGCTCCGTTCTAAATAAACCGGTAGCTTTTAGAAAAGGTGAAGGGATTACTGGAAGGGTATTCAAAAGAGGAACTCCTGTAGTTATACCGACTGTAAAAAACAGTGAACTATTTATTAATAAAACAGGTATAGGGGAAATATTAACGGAAAATCACTATCTTGTGGCAGTGCCCGTTAGGGTAGGAGGGGAAATAGAAGGAGTTCTAGTTACATTCCGAGAGTTTGAAGATACGGAAAGTGTTGAAAAGTTTCTAGAAACCCTCAGTATTATAGGAAATCTTCTCGGATTATTCTTTAAACTGCACGAAAAACTGGAAAGGGAAAGGGAAGAATGGGAGGAGGAGAAGAAACTTTTAACAAGAGAACTCCAGGAAAAATATTCACTACACGGTATTATAGGCAGGAGCAAGGCAATAAGACAGTTAATCGATCTAATAGAGAAGGTATCGAAAACTGATAGCACTCTTCTTCTACTCGGTGAAAGCGGTACCGGGAAAAGTCTTATAGCGAAAACTATTCATTATGAAAGTCCGAGAAAGGATAAACCTTTCGTTACAGTAAATTGTGCAGCCATACCGGGAGAGCTATTGGAAGCAGAACTTTTTGGTTATGAAAAAGGAGCATTCACGGGAGCTTACACTTCCAAGAAAGGGAAGTTTGAATTGGCAAACGGAGGGACTATTTTCCTTGACGAAATCGGAGATATGCCTGTAAACCTTCAAGCAAAACTCCTCAGGGTTCTTCAGGATAAAGAACTGGAAAGGTTGGGTAGTGAAAAAACGATAAAAGTGGATGTAAGGATAATTGCGGCGACTAATAAAGATTTGAGGAAACTGGTTGAAGAAAGAAAGTTCAGAGAAGATTTGTATTACAGACTCAACGTAATACCTATTCATGTGCCGCCGCTAAGGGAAAGAAGGGAAGATATTCCTCTTCTCATAGAACATTTCCTCGAAGAGTTTAACGAAAAATACCAAAAAAGGGTGTATCTTACGAAGGAGGCTATGCAGATTCTTCTCGAATACGACTATCCCGGAAATGTTAGGGAGCTTGCAAATATAGTAGAGCGAATCGTTATTTTAAACGAAGGAAAGGTAACTCCCAGAGATTTACCTAAATATCTCAAGAAGAAAAAGATAAAGGAAAAGGGAAATCTTCAGAAATTCATAGAGGAAACGGAAAAAGAAAGAATAATAGAAGCTCTGGAAAAAACCGGTTATGTAAAGTCAAGAGCAGCCAAACTTCTGGGATACACCCTTAGACAACTGGATTACAGGATAAAGAAGTACGGTATAGAAATAAAGAAATTCTAGTAAAATATATAAGTCTCAAGAATTAAAGGAAACGGAGGTAGGAAATGGAACTGTGGGTAAAGATTAACGGAGAGAAAAAGAAGTATCAAGGCTCCTTCCGAGCAGTAATGGAGAATCTAGTCAAAGATGGAAAGGGCAAGGAGGTTCAAATATTATGTATACATGCTCCTCCGAGGGAAAGGAGGAGATTCAAAAGAAAGCTAAGATGGTACGATAAAGATATTATAAAAACTGTCTCCGCAATAGCAACTTGGTTTTATATAAGGGAGTGCAGGAAAATAAGGAGAAGAATAAAGAAACTGAAAAACAGGGCAAAGTATCTTTCTAAAGGAAAAATAATGTATAGTCCCAGAATTATGATGGAATTAGAAAACCTGAAGAATAAATTATCAGAAATAGATAAAAAAATAGAAGAACTGAAGGTATAAAGGAGGGAAGGTGATGAAAATAACTTTAAGTGTTATTAAGGCTGACATAGGTGGATACGTAGGACATTCCTCTACTCATCCTGAAGTTGTAAATACTGTAAAAGAGTATGTAGAGAAAGAAGTTGAAAAAGGGAACCTTATAGATTCCGACATTCTTACCTGCGGTGACGATATTGCAATAGTTATGACCCATACCCACGGTGTAGACTCCGAGCTGGTTCATAAGATTGCTTGGGAAGCTTTTGAAAAGGGAACAGATGTAGCAAAGAAGTTAAAACTCTACGGGGCGGGCCAGGATTTACTTACCGATACCTTCAGTGGTAATGTAAAGGGTCTTGGGCCCGGTGTTGCAGAAATGGAATTCGAAGAAAGACCCTCCGAACCGGTAATTGTCTTTTTTGCGGATAAAACATCTCCCAGTGCTTGGAACTTACCCCTTTACGAGATGTTCGCAGACCCTATGAATACGGCAGGTCTTGTAATAGACCCAAAAATGCATGAGGGATTTACCTTCGAAGTTCTTGATGTTTATACCGGAAAGGCAGTAAAACTAAGTACTCCTTCAGAACTGCACGACCTACTGGCTCTTATAGGTTCCGTAGGAAAGTACGTTGTCAAGAACGTTTACAGAAACTACGACGGAGAAATTGCAGCTGCGGCATCAACTCAGAGACTTTCTTTGATTGCAGGCCAATACGTAGGAAAGGATGACCCCGTTCTAATAGTGAGAGCTCAGAGCGGCTTTCCTGCTGTGGGAGAAATCCTTGAACCTTTTGCAAGACCTTGGATAGTGGAAGGATGGATGAGAGGGTCTCACAATGGACCTTTAATGCCCGTTTCCTTTGAAGATGCGAGACCATCCAGATTTGACGGACCTCCCAGAGTAATCGGTGCAGGTTACCAGCTTGCCGACGGAAAGTTAATAGGTCCAGCTGATATGTTTAAAGACCCTGCCTTTGACAAGGCAAGGCAGACAGCCCAAGATATGGCAGATGTTCTCAGAAGACAAGGAATATTCGAACCCCATAGACTACCCGCGGAAGAAATGGAATACACCACTTTACCGAAAGTTCTTAAAAAACTCGAAAACAGATTCTACGACACAGAAGTTGAAAGATTATCCGATGAACAAAAAATAGAAAAAGGGGATATGGATTAACAAGCTTTGTCCCGCCTTTTCCGTGGCTCACTTCTATTTTCCTTAGGAATCCTCTTCAGTAGGCTCCTAGGTTATCTGAGGGATGCAGCGATAGCTTATTACTTCGGAGCTTCACATATATCTGATGCCTTCTTTATAGCCTTCAGAATTCCAAACACCTTCAGGCGCATATTCGGAGAAGGAGGGTTTAACGCTGTATTTATGCCCTTTTACGGAGAAGCCCTAAAAGAAAGTAGAGAAAGGGAATTTTTTTCAAAAATCTTCGGGCTTTTGCTCACTTTTTCTCTTGTCATAACTCTCATAGGTATATCCCTTTCCCCTTTTATAATTTCCTCTCTTGCTCCGGGCATTAAGGAAAAGGAAACCTTCCAGTATGCCGTAGAATTTCTCAGGTTTACATTTACGTATTTGATTTTTGCAAGCTTATACGCATTTAGTATGGCTATTTTGCTGGTAAAGGGTTATTTTTTTATCCCTTCTGTTTCTCAAGCTGTATTTAACCTCCTATTTATACTCTCCTTGGTATTTTTTTCCGGGATATTTGGAGCTTATGCTCTGGTTTTGGGGGTAATTCTCGGTGGAATCTTCCAAATAATACCTAACTTTGTTTTGCTTTTGAAGGAAAAGGTATTCGTTAAGCCCAAAATTGTTATCGACAAAGAGATAAAAAAGTTCCTTAAAAAGTTCCTTTTAACTGTAGGAAGCTTCTCGGCAAATCAGATTTCTTTGCTAGTTGATACATTTCTTGCTTCTTTTCTAAAGGCGGGAAGTATTTCTTACATTTACTATGCAAGTAGAATTTACCTACTACCTATAAGTCTTTTTTCAATAAGTGTAAGCAATACACTCCTTGCTGTAATCTCTTCAGGAGAGAATAAAAGGGAAAATATAAATACAGCATTAAAAATAATTTTTCTATTCAGTATTCCCGCCTCTGTAGGATTGTTTCTATTAGCGGAAGACATAGTAAATGTGTTGTATCTTAGAGGAGATTTTACAAAAGAGGATGCTCACTATACTTCTAAACTTCTCTCCCTTTACTCTCTTACAATACCGATTTATTCTTTGCAGCATTTATTTAAATCCGTATTTTATTCCGAAAAAAATGTAGAAATTCCGGTAAGAGCGACCTTCTTAGGTGTTTTTATAGAAGCATCCTTGGGAGCATTTTTCTTATTTATTCTAAAATTGGGTATTATAAGTTTCCCTCTTTCTACTCTTTTTTCCAGTATATTTGTAACACTATTTATGTATCTAAAGTTAAACTTTCCAATTCATTACAAATATTTTTCTACTTTTTTATTTCATATATTGCTATCTTCAGCTTTTATGGGATTTTCAATAGAAACTTTAAAAATGTTCTTGGAGAATTCCTATGTTACGATTCTATGTATTCCTATCTTTGCTTCTATCTACTTTGCAACGCTAACTCTGTACGAGAAGGAACTGTTGTATAATTTGCTTAAAAGTCCCATTAGAAAAAGGTAATAGAGAAATGGATATAAGGATATTTAGTCTTTATGCTTACATCAGTAAGGCTTTTGATAGGGATTAGCTATTAGTCTTTTTCGGTTTCTGTATAAAAGCATTTACCGCAAAATCTTTCTATTGGGCATAGGCTACATTTTGGATTTCTTGGAAGGCATATAGTTTGTCCAAAGGCGACCAAAAGGTAATTAATATCTCTCCAGAGTTTTTGAGGGACTATTTCCATAAGTTTGAATTCCGTTTCTGTGGGATTCTTCGTTTTCACCAAACACCAGCGATTTACTATTCTGTGGACATGAACGTCTACCACTATTGCGGGCTTATTAAATCCTTTTGATAGAACCAGGTTGCTAACCTTTCTTCCGACACCGGGAAGTTTCAAAAGTTCTTCTAGTTTATCGGGAACCCTTTTGTCATATTTATTTACAAGAATTTCCGCAATCTCCTTTAATTGTTTAGCTTTTACCCTGTAGAATCCAACAGGGTAAATCAGTTTTTCTATTTCATCGGTTGAAAGGTTCAGTAAATCTTCAACAGATTTAACCCTATCAAAAAAACTCTTGCAGACTTTCCAGGTCAGTTCATCCTTAGTTCTCGTGGAGAGTAGTGCACAAATGAGAACACGGAAAGGGTCATTGTTATGTTGAGCTATCATGTGAACAACGGGAGCATTCCACTTTGGAAATTCCTTACGGAGTATATCTAAAACTTTGGTTAAATCCTCTTTTTTCATAGAGATTTTATTGTAAGGAACAAATCCCGACTACCGATTTATGATTAAAATCATGTGGTCTTACGTCATACTCTATTTGGGAAATTGTAAGTTCTAGACCTTATAGGGAGTTTAGGGGAGGCATAGGAGATGCTGACCGTTGAATTGGATGTGGGTTCTACTACCGTAAAGGCAGTAGTTATAGATGAAAATAAAAATGTAGTCTGGAAAGACTATCAGAGGTATAAAACTAAACAAATTGAAAAAACTCTTGAGTTTTTGGAGAGGATTAAGGAGGATCTCGGGATAAAAAGGTTTAGATTATTTGCGGCGGGAAGCGGAGGAAGAAAAGCGGCTTAGCTCCTCGGTGGTAAATCTATCCAGGAGGTACAGGTGCAACCATAGATAGGATATTAACAAAGCTAAATCTGAAATCTGAGGATATTAAAAAAATACGTTACAATCCCGAAAAAGTTCACCCTGTTGCGGGAAAGTGCGGAGTTTTTGCAGAAACCGATATAAATTTCCTTCAGAAGAACGGAGTCCCTAAGGATGAGCTGATAGTTTCTCTATTCGATGCTATAGTTCTCCAAAATCTAACAGTTCTCACGAGAGGATACACTCCGAGGGCAAGGGTTCCGCTTCTGGGAGGACTCTATGAAGCAAAGCTAAAGGCC
>DQTK01000094.1 GCA_015662815.1 Aquifex aeolicus
AAAGAATCGGTATAAGTTTCTTCCCTCCCCCCACCTTTCCCCGACCTCCCTTCCGATTTCTAAAGCACAAAGATTCTTCTCTCTATTGCTCTTCCCTATTATCAACCTAAACCTTTGTTTTCTCAAGTATTTTATACGTGCCTTGAAAAGTCCTTTCATTATAGGACTACCTCTTTAATAATTTTGTCCATAAGGTACTTTGCAGTAATCTCTAGGGTAAATACGAAGAATGTAACTACAGAGGCTCCCCAGAAAGCTCCCTCTAAGTAATTTCCGATAATAAGAGCTCCTAAGAGGTTAAACTTACTCAAAAGCATAAGTATCAACATCAAAGTGAATAATCCGTAATAAGCATACCTGTAATAATCCAAACCTTGAAGCCACAGCATTAATAGGGAAGGAATGGAAAGGTTCTGAGTTCTTTCTTCAGGCTCTTTTGTGTTTCTAACCAACTTTTTTCTATCTATTTCTTTATTTGCCAAAAAGGCTTCAGCTGTTATTACGAAACCCCCATAACCGAATAGCAATTTATTTGCAAAAACTAAAGCTCCTAAAAATCCAAATATAAATGCCAAACCTTCAGCGCTAAACGTTATCAGTAAGGTTGATATAAACATTCCCGTAAAGGCAAGAAAGAGCGCAGATGCCAAAAGTATTACCAGAAGCCATTGAATCATACCCTGAACACTCATTTAGATTCCTCCCCTTTACCTTCATTAACTGTTGCTTTTTCTACTTTTTCAGATCCGTATTTAAAGGAGTGAACTACAGTGTATATATCTTTGGAAAGTGAATGTTTATAGGTAAAAGTTGCAAAAATAAGGTCTCCGTATTTCAAACTTTCTGTTCCTTCTTTTAGCTTTAACTTTATCATAGTAACACTCATAGGGGGAATAGTTATATTTGCCGGAATATTCGAGATAACGTATTCTTTTTCCCTACTTTCCTTACCCGGTGTAAATACAAAGGCTTTTTCGATGACAGTTATCGGAACGGTTCCGGGATTTGAAACTGTGTAGGTTATAGTGTGTTTATCTTTGTCATAAGTAGCATTAAGGATTACAGGCGAACCCGGAATATTCTGGAATTGTTTTAAAAGTTGCGAAGAAGTAAAGTAAGAACCCACACCGCTTCCTACAAATAGACCGGTTAAAGCTATAGTTGTAGCTACGAGAAAATATTTCATTGTTTACTTACCTCCCGAAAATAGTTAAAGTTTTGTTATCAAATCGTATTATTTACCCGATACAGTCCTTCCAATCCTTTTGTTTTTTCAATAAACATCCCAATCTGATTGTAAATCACATCTACTCTTTTTTCTAAAGGGGAATCAAAGGCTGAAATTTTATTTCTCACATCATCACTGCCGTATATTTCCATTGCGAATAATTTCTTCCGAATATTAACAAATATATCGTTTACTTTTTCTTTCATAGGAACCAGTCCAAAATTCTCCAGCCGGTTCATTAATTCCTTCATAGTAAAAATTTCCCTCCTATAGTTTTCTAACGGTTCCTTCAACTTCTCTTGCCTTTCTCGGAAATCCAGATAGTTATCTTTTACCTTTTGCAATCAATACACCTCCTGATACCCTTTTCAAATATCTTAATATAAATTTTAATATAAAGTCTTTAAAAAATTTTTCAAGTATAAAAATCATAAAACTTTATAAATATACAATCATAAAATATTAGTCGATAATTTTCGACAATAGACATAATATCTTTCTTTATTAAGGCTTAAATTGTATAAATTGCTATGGCAATGGTTGTAGACGAGTTTGATGTAGTAGTTGTAGGCGGAGGGCACGCGGGAATAGAAGCTGCTCTGACCGCTGCAAGAATGGGAGCCAAAACGGTAATGTTCATACTTAACGCAGATACTATAGGACAAATGTCCTGTAATCCCGCTATCGGAGGTATAGCTAAAGGAATAGTTGTTAGAGAAATAGATGCACTTGGTGGAGAGATGGGAAAGGCTATAGACCGAACCGGCATCCAGTTTAAGATGCTCAATACCAGAAAAGGGAAAGCAGTTCAATCTCCAAGGGCTCAAGCGGATAAAAAGAGATACAAAGAGTATATGAAAAGAGTATGCGAAAACCAGGCAAACCTTTATATAAAACAAGAAGAAGTTGTTGACATTATAGTCAGGAGCAATCAAGTTGTAGCTGTAAGGACGAACTTGGGAGTTGAATATAAAACAAAAGCGGTTGTAATCACAACAGGAACATTTTTAAAGGGAGTTATATACATCGGCGATAAAATGATACCCGGCGGAAGACTCGGAGAACCGAGGAGCGAAGGACTTTCGGAATTCTACAGGAGACATGACTTTCCAATTATGAGATTCAAGACGGGAACACCCGCAAGGTTAGATAAAAGAACCATAGACTTCTCCGCGTTAGAGATAGCTCCGGGAGATGACCCTCCGCCTAAGTTTTCCTTTTGGACTGAGCCGGTAGGCAGTTATTGGTTTCCTTCGGGAAAGGAACAGGTAAATTGCTGGATAACCTATACAACTCCTAAGACCCATGAAATTATAAGGAAAAATCTCCACAGAACTGCACTTTACGGAGGATTGATAAAAGGAATAGGTCCCAGGTATTGCCCTTCTATTGAGGATAAAATCGTGAAGTTTCCCGACAAAGAAAGACATCAGATATTCCTAGAACCAGAGGGTTTGGATACGATAGAGATATATCCGAACGGACTTTCTACATCCCTGCCCGAAGAAGTTCAATGGGAAATGTACCGTTCTATTCCCGGGCTTGAGAACGTAGTTCTTATAAGACCTGCATACGCTATTGAGTACGACGTTGTGCCTCCCACCGAACTCTTTCCTACTTTGGAAACTAAGAAAATCAGAGGGCTATTTCATGCAGGGAATTTCAACGGAACCACAGGATACGAGGAAGCAGCGGGGCAGGGAATAGTTGCCGGAATAAATGCGGCACTCAGAGCTTTTGGAAAAGAACCTATATACCTCAGAAGGGATGAAAGTTATATAGGAGTAATGATAGATGACCTCACTACAAAAGGAGTTACTGAACCCTACAGATTGTTTACTTCACGTTCGGAGTACAGGTTGTATATAAGGCAGGATAATGCGATATTAAGGCTTGCAAAGTTAGGAAGGGAATTAGGATTACTCTCTGAAGAACAATACAAGTTAATTCAAGAGGTTGAGAGGGAAATTGAGAAATGGAAGGAGTTTTACAAAAGTGAAAAAGTAAGTGTAGTAGTTGGAGAAGATACAAGAACTTACAACGTTGCTACACTTATGACCATGAATTACACTCTCGACGATATTAAAGAAAAATTTGGATATGCAATTCCCGAAAATCCTTATGTTAAAGAAGAAGTTGAGATACAGCTAAAATATGAACCCTATATAGAAAGGGAAAGAAAGTTAAACGAAAAGTTAAAGAAGCTTGAAGATGTAAAAATTCCTGAGGATTTAGATTACGATAGGGTACCCGGTCTTACAAAGGAAGCGAGAGAAAAACTAAAGAAGTTTAAGCCCATTACCGTGGGACAGGCTTCGAGGATAGACGGAATTACTCCGGCAACCGTTACAGCTCTTCTCGTTTATTTGGGTAAACTCGATTAATAAAATGAACATTCTTCAGCATTGGCAATCCTTTATAGAAGAGATAAAAAACTTTTTTAAGGAAAAAGGATATACAGAAGTTTCTACTTCCGTTCTCCTCGATTTTCCAAATCTCGATTCAAATATTGAACCTATAGGAGTTGTTGTTAAAGAGAGGGGAGAAGAAAGGTTAAAGTGGCTTCAAACCTCACCCGAGTACAGTATGAAAAAGCTACTGGCTAAGTATAAAATGGATATTTTTCAGATAGCTAAAGTTTTTAGAAACAACGAATGGGGAAAAATCCACAGAATTGAGTTTCATATGCTCGAATGGTACGCCGTAGGATGCGATTATAAATACCTAATTGAAGAGATTAAGCAACTCCTCAAGAAACTGTTTCCCTTCAATAAGTTTGAAGTGATAAGTGTAGAGGAAGCTTTTAAAAGAAAGTTCGGAGAAAGAATACCAAAAAACGAAAGGGATTTTAAAGATTTCTTGAAGAGAAAGAATATTCACTTTTCAGAAAAAGAGGATTGGGAAACCCTTTTTTACAGAGCCTTTATAGAAGTAGAAAGAGAATTGGGTAAGGTAAACCCTACGTTTTTAGTAGATTTTCCCAAAGAACTTTCAGCCCTTGCAAAGATAAAGGGTGATTACGCTGAAAGATTTGAGTTGTTTATTCACGGCATCGAGATAGCAAATGGCTGGACCGAAGAAATAAATCTTGAAGAAGTAAAAAGCAGATTGATGAAGGAATCGGAAAAAAGGAATTTACCTTTAGACAAAGAATTCATAGAAGCACATCACTATATACCTAAATGTGCAGGGTGTTCAATAGGTTTAGATAGATTATTTATGCTTTATATAGGGAAAAAAGAACTCATAACCTTTTAACAATCTTTAAAAGATAAAACATAGCTGTTTGAGTAGATAGAAATCTATTACCGTTTCTTCCTTTTCTAAAAATTCTCTTTATAACGGTAATTTTATCTCCAGCGAATATACCTATGTACGTCAATCCTTCTGGCTTTTTGGGAGTCCCTCCGGGACCCGCTATCCCTGTTATGGCCACACCGCAGTCAGTTTTAAGGTTTTTCTTGACTCCCATAAGCATCTCAAAGCAGGTCTCCCGCGAGACCGCACCAAACTTTTCTAAAGTCTCTTCTTTTACTCCTAGGTATTTAATTTTGAGCTCATTGGAATATACTATAAATCCCCCTATAAAGTATTCAGAGCTTCCCGGAACGTTAACTATACGTGAGGAAAGCATGCCCCCTGTGCAGCTCTCCGCAACTCCTAAAGAAATTCCCTTATCCCTTAAAGCTCTTCCGAGAACCTGTTCAATACTTTCTGGTTTATCCGTATAGATAAACCCCTCCAGCAGTTTTTTAGCCTCTATTTGGTCCTTTTTATTTTTAAAAGCCAAATCTATCCCGCTCAAGGACTCTCTGAGTTCGTAAGAAAAACCTCTCAGTTTCCTTTTTATTTCATCCTTAGAAATTTCGAAAGTTCTCAAAATATAGCCTAAGTCTAAGGGTTTTTCCTCACAGTAATCGGACGGAAAGGGAATTATACTTTCCATTAATATTATTATGGCTAAGGTAGCGATTATAACGGGTATACGAAGAATAGGGAAAGAAATAGGTAAGAGTCTAATAGACAAGGGGTACAACTTAACGGTTGTTTATCACTCGAGTAAATCAGGTGCCGAGGAATTGAAAGCTTATGCAAGGGAAAAGGGTGTAGAGGTTTTACTCCTAAGGGCAGACCTTAGAAATTACGAAAATTTTTCCAAGATTGTAAATAAAACCGTCAAAGAATTCGGCAGGATAGACGCTTTTATCCATCTGGCTTCTCCCTACGTAAGGAAGAATATTTTAGAAAATACCCGGGAAGACCTATACCATCACTTTGTGCCCATAGCGGAAGCTTTTTACTTTATTTCCTTAGAATGCTACAAAGAGATGCTGAAGAATGAAGGAGAAATAAAAGGACATATATTAGCCTTCGGTGATTGGGCAACTAATATTTCCCCCTATAAAGGTTTCAGCACGTACTTTATAGCAAAAGGTGCTCTTCACACCGCGGTAAAAGTCCTTGCAAAAGAGTTTGCTCCCTACGTTCCCGTAAACTGTATAGCACCGGGTCCGGTTATCAAAGCTGAGAATTACACAGATGAAGAGTGGGAAAAGATAATAAGGAGAACTCCTTTAAATAGGAGTGTATCTTTAAGTGATATTGTTAAACTAACCGAGCTTTTACTCGAAGCGGATAGTATAACCGGAGAAATTATTATGGTGGATGGAGGAAGACATATAGCAGGCTCGGGTGTGTAAAATCTCATACAAAACCTTGTAGTTAAAAATTATATTGATAAAGTTATGATAGATACCCACTGTCATCTGGATTTACTTAAAGAAAAGGATAGGGAAGAGGCTTTGAAAGATACAAGATTGGAATATTTGATAAATGTAGGGTTTGATAAGACAACTATAAGTAATGCCATAAAGTTTGCCCGGGATTATGAAAAAGTCTACATAACAATAGGATTTCATCCCCACGAAGCGGATAAGGTTACCGATGAAGACCTAGATTGGTTAAAATCGCTTGCCGAGAGAAATTCAAAAGTAAGAGCTATAGGAGAGATAGGGTTGGATTTTTACAAGAATTACTCCGATAGGAAGAAACAGGAAGACATTTTCAGAAAACAAATACAGATAGCAAAAGAGCTAGGGTTGCCGGTAGTTATCCACATGAGGGAAGCAGAAGAAAAAACTATAAGAATTCTCAGGGAGGAAGGAGCCTACGAAATAGGCGGAGTTATGCATTGTTTTACTGGTTCTTATGAAACCATGAAAAAAGCCGTAGATATGGGATTCTTTATATCCTACTCCGGAATAATTACCTATAAAAATGCGGAAAACTTAAGAGAGGTGGTAAAGAAAACTCCCACTTCAAGAATTCTCCTCGAAACAGATTCTCCTTTTCTTTCTCCTCAACCTGTAAGAGGAAAACCCAATAAACCTTCCAATATCTTTTACACCGCAGAGGTTCTTACAAAGCTACTTCCGAACACTTCATTGGAAGATGTAGACCGCATGACTTCCCAAAATGCCAAACAAATTTTTAACCTAAACGGTGTGGTAAAAAAAAACACCATAACTTATGTAATAAATAACAAGCTTTACATAAATTTAACCAATAAATGCAATCTTCATTGCGTATTTTGTCAGAGGGAAAGGGAAAGAAATTTCTGGGTAAAAGGCCACTGGGTATGGGTAGATAGGGACCCGAGTGTTGATGAGGTAATTAAAGAAATCGGAAATCCAACAAGATACGATGAAATAGTGTTCTGTGGATACGGAGAACCGACGCTCAGATTTTCCGCTTTAAAAAACATAGCAAAATGGGTGAAGGAAAGAGGAGGAAGGGTAAGGGTGGATACAAACGGTCTACTCTTTACATTTCTTCCCAAAGAGAAATTGAAAGAACTTGTAGGTATTGTGGATACCTTTTCTGTGAGCCTCAATGCTCAAGATGAAGAAACGTATAACAAGGTTTGCAGACCGGCTAACCCTAATGCCTTTAAAAAGGTTATAGAGTTTATAAAGGAAGCTAAAAGATTGGGTTTTGAAGTGATTGTTTCCGCCGTTGATTACAACGGGGTTGATATGGAAAAAACTGAGGAACTGGCAAAAACCTTTGGAGCAAAGTGGAAATACAGAACTTATGAAGTTGTTGGGTAAACTCCTTGATTATACATTTCTTTCAAAGAATTTATGCAAAATTTGTGGAAAAGAATTTGAACCTGAAGACCAGGGATTCATATGTGAAGTATGCCTTTCTACCTTAAAGCCTTACGAATTTTTCGAAGATTATAGAGATATACCCTACGTAGATTCCTATGAATTTTTTGGAAAGTACGATGGCATTCTTCGCGATGTAATAATCCTATACAAGTTCCAATCTGTTAAACCCTTAAGTAAGATAATTGCAAAGATTTTAGAAGAACCTTTAATGGATTTTTGGGACAATTTGAAACCGGATATATTCACCTACGTTCCCGTTCACTTTATAAGGTGGTTCAGTAGAGGTTATGACCACAATGAAGAGGTTTTAAAACTTTTAAATATTCCCTACAGGAAAATCTTGAGAAGAAAAAAGTATGCAAAACCTTTAGCGGGTTATGGAAAAACTGAGCGGGAAAGGATTATCATGAATGCCTACGAAGTTTTAAACTCCGAAGAAATTCGGGGGAAAAGAATACTTGTATACGATGATATTCTAACTACCGGTTCAACTGCAAAAAATATCGCGAAAATACTTAAAGAATCTGGAGCAAAGGAGGTTCATTTCTACTTCTTGGTCAAAGAGTGATAAAGTTTCTGTATCTCTTCCATTATTTCAAAGGAAACTTTTTTAAAGTT
>DQTK01000073.1 GCA_015662815.1 Aquifex aeolicus
GAAAACTTGTAAAGGAGGTGGGAACTATGGAAAGAAGAGGAATACAGGTTTGGAGACCTTTTGAAGAGTTGGAAAGAATCAGAAGAGATTTCGATAGACTTCTGGAAGAGTTCTTACCTGTAAGAAGGGAAGCTCAAGTAGAAACATTAATTCCTCCTGTAGAAGTCTACGAAACTGATAAAGAAGTTGTAGTAAAAGTAGACCTTCCAGGAGTGAAGAAAGAAGATGTTGATATTACTGTCAAGGAAAATGCCATATCCATAAAGGCTGAAAGAAAAGAGGAAAAAGAAGAGAAGACAGAAAATGTCTATAGAGCGGAAAGATTCTACGGGGTAATAGAAAGGGTTATTCCCCTACCCGTTGAGGTAGACCCAGAAGGAGCTAAAGCGGAATACAAAGATGGTGTTCTGGAGATAAGGGTACCTAAGGTTCAGGTTGAGAAGGAAAAGAAGATAAGACTCGCTTAAGTAGAGGTTTTCCTCTCTATTTCTGCTCCTAATTTCTTCAACTTTTCTTCGAGGTGTTCGTAGCCCCTATCGAGGTGATATATATCTCTGACTACTGTAGTGCCTTCTGCTACAAGTCCCGCCAATACTAAGGAGGCAGAGGCTCTAAGGTCTGTAGAGTATACTTCTGCACCGTATAGTTTCTCTACTCCTTCAACGAATGCCGTATTTCCTCTTACCGTAATGTTAGCTCCTAACCTGTTTAGCTCTTGAGCATGCTGGAAGCGGTTTTCAAATATCTTTTCCTTAATAATAGATTTACCTTTTGCCAAGGAAAGTAAAGCCATAAACTGTGCTTGCATATCTGTGGGAAAACCGGGATACACTTCCGTTTCTATGTAGCACGGCTTTATATTTTCTTTCCTGAAAACTTTAAGACTTTCCCCATTTTCATCTACTATTTCTCCCCCTATTTCTTTTACTTTCTCTATAATAGCCCTTAGGTGTGTTTTGTTTACTTTCCTTAGGATAACCTCTCCGTTGGTTAATATACCTGCAACAATAAAGGTTCCCGCTTCTATTCTATCCGGAATTATAGAATGACTAAATCCCTGTAACTTTTCTGTTCCCTTTATGTAAACCTTTCTTCCCTGAACTGTGATTTGAGCTCCCATTTTTTTTAAAACTTCTATGAGATCCATTACTTCGGGTTCCAGCGCAATGTTTTCGAGTATGCTCTCTTCGGGTACGCTTGAAAGATAAAGCAACGCATTCTCCGTGCCGGTTACGGTTATCAAATCAAATTTAAAGTAAACCCCCTTTTTTTTCTTAATAGTTGCAAAAATGTATCCTTCCTTTATCCGTATTTGAGCTCCTGCAGTTTTAAAAAACTTTAGGTGCTGGTCTATGGGTCTTGCACCTATAGAACAACCACCCGGAAGTCCAACAACTGCCTTTTGGAATCGTCCCAGAAGAGGGCCCATACTCAGAACTGAGGCTCTCATACTTCTGATAATTTCCTGATTTGTAGTAAAGGATTTTATAGAGGGTTTTACAAAAACCTTGTCTCCAAAAAATTCTATATTTGCTCCAAGCTGAGTTAAAAGTTTTATTGTGTTTCTAACATCGAGCAAATCTGGAACATTTGTTATAAGGCAATCCTCCTCGGTCAGGATTGTTGCAAACAAAATAGGTAGAGAAGCGTTCTTAGCCCCGGAAATGTAAATCTCCCCTACTAGAGGCCTCCCTCCGTGTATAACTAAATAATCACTGTAAGTAGATAATATAGTGCTCATTATCTTTAGGAATAATTATCTTAACAATATCGTAATCCTTAGCAAGAAAGATTAATATTCCGTCATCGTTTTCATAATCCACTATCTCCTTATCGGAATAGACGATAATTATTTTGTCCTTCTTCTCTTCAACACAAGGATAAGTTATATTCTCACCACCACACATGTTATAGCTTCCCTAACTCCTTCTAATGAATGGATTTTATTTATTACCAATCTTCCCAGTTCATCTTGATTAGGAACTTCAACAAAAACGATAATATCGTAGGGACCTGTAACTACATCCGCGGTTTTTACACCTTCAAAAGTTGACAGAGCTAACATTATCGAAGGGATTTCCCTAGGGTCTGCTTTTATCAAAATATAGGCTCTTATTGCATATTCCGATTCCAATTCCATTAGTTCAGTTATTGACATCGGATAATTTTTTTCTTCTGGATTCATTCCTTACCTCCTCACTAAATATTTTTAAGATTATATCTGCTACTTCTGGGTTCTTCTTCATTTCTTTAATAGCTCTATGTATTACTTTTCTAAAGTAGGAATTCTTTCGGAGACCGTCAACACTTTCTTTTAGTTTGAGAATTAGAGGTTCAACCTTCAAGGAGTTGTACCACATCATGAACTTTTTAACCTCATCCCATAAAATAATTTCACCCCTTTGGGCTTCTTTCATCCTTTCTTTGAAATTTTCCTCTACCACTTGTTTTAGGTCATCTATATCGTAAAGAAAAACCCCTTCCACTTTTGAAACTTCTGGATCTACGTTTCTGGGAACGGCTATATCAATTACAAATTGAGGTTCATAATCTCTTCTCTTAATAGCCTCTTCAAAATCTTTCTTGTTAAGAATGTAATTTTTAGCTCCTGTTGAAATTATAACTATATCCATCAAAGGAAGATATTCCTTTAGATTTTCAAACCTAAGGGCATTTCCACCCAACTCACGTGCCAGTTTTAAGGC
>DQTK01000125.1 GCA_015662815.1 Aquifex aeolicus
AGATATACCAGTGCAATGGGATTTGGTAAGCTTCAAAGGAAGGAGACCGGGCTCTAAAGAGGAAAGGTTGTTTATAAAAGAAGTAAGACTATTTGTCGAAGAACTAAATCTTCCCGCAAAAGAGTATGAGTTTCCTTTCTTGAATTGGAAAGTTTTAGAAGGAAAAATAGAGGTGGATAAAGAGGTAATACCTTCCTACGTCTTACCCTACTCTCAATCTATAAGAGGTGTCGCTAAAGGAAAAGTTAAACATGTGAACGGAGATAAATTTTTCCTAAATAAACAAAATGTGAAGATAATACTCTCCGAACCCTTTAGGGATTTACCTCTCAGAGTTGCTACAACCCTTGTACATCCTACCTTTATAGTTCCCGTGCAGTACAGAGAGAGACTGTTATCCGGTAAAGTAGTTGCTACGCTAAAAACCGAATTTGTTCCCGATAAAAGTGAAGTTTTAATAATTGGCAGTGAGAAAGCTCGAGAGTTTTGGGGTATCCCTGCAGATACACTTCAGGATGGAAAAGGTACCGATATGGATTTCGTAAGGAGACTGATAGAGGATAATGGGAAAAAGATAAGAAGGGAAGAACTTGCAATTGTCCTTCTTGGAGCAGAAAGTCTGGGGAGGGCAGGAAGTAAGTTTGTTGAGGATTTCTTGGGTATAAAGGTGAACCTAATATGTGAATGGTCATAAGCATATTAGAATATTCTAATATTATGATAAATAAGGTGGAGGTAAAGATGAGGCTGCTCTTACCCTTTCTTCTCTTTGGACTTAGTTTTGCAGCAGAGATACCTTTGAAGGTTTTTATCCAGCAGGCTCTAAAAGAGAACTTAGAACTCAAATCTTATAAGAATCAGGTAAAGGCTACCGAGTATGAGTATAAAGCTGCTAAGGGTTTACTTTTTCCTACTTTAAAGATAGAAGAAACCTT
Source organism: Aquifex aeolicus (assembly GCA_015662815.1). Taxonomy (GTDB): domain Bacteria; phylum Aquificota; class Aquificia; order Aquificales; family Aquificaceae; genus Aquifex; species Aquifex aeolicus_A. The sequence continues at coordinate 936 of DQTK01000125.1, forward strand.
TACAAAAACCGATATACCTGCTTACGTCCTGTTTACAAAATTAAATCAGGAAAGAATAACAGCTCAAGACTTCCTTCCCGATAAGTTGAACAATCCCGATTCTATAGAAAACTTTGAAACAAAGCTTTCCATTGAAATTCCTATATGGATAGGGGGGAAATTAAGGGCTTTCAAGAATATGTCTAAGTACAAATGGTTCGGGGAAAAAACGAAATACGGTAGAAAGGAAGAGGAGGTAATCCTCAAAGTTTTTGAAGCTTATGCTAACGCCGTTTTGGCAAAGAACGCTGTAAAAGTGGCGAAGATGGCTGTCAAAGACGCTGAAGAACATGTTAGACTTGCAGAAAAAGCTTATAAAACGGGAGTTGCTCTATTTGCAGACGTTCTAAGAGCGAAGGTATACCTATCTAAGGCACAGGAAAAGCTTTCTCAGGCGGAAAATAATTACAAAGTTGCCAAAAAGGCTCTTGAACTACTCGTAAATAAATCTTACGGTGATTTTGATGTAAAAGACTTTGAAGGTTGTCCTATTGTGGATAAAGCAAAGTTAAAAAAGGTAGCTTTGGAAAACAGGGAAGATTACAAAGCTATATCTTACTACCTCAAGTTCCTGAAAGAAGGAGAGAAGGGTGCCTTAGGGGATATACTTCCTCACTTTTTCGCATTTGCCAATTACTCCACTTATGACAAAAATATCCCATTTGGAACTCAGGGAAATGGATACATGGTAGGAATAGGGATGAAGTGGCAGTTCAATACAGGGCTTAGCCCTCTCTTCAAGGTTAAAGGTCTAAAGAGGAGGGAGTTGGCTCTTAGAAACCAAAAAGAGCTTTTAGCTAAAGCCATCATGTTTGAGATAGATAAGGCTTTTGCCGATTATGAGAACGCTTTAAAGGCTCTTGAATCCGCAGAAATCAGATTGAAGGAATCGGAAGAAGTGCTTAGGGTTGTCAAAAAAAGGTACGAGGTTGGGATGGCACGTGTTGTAGATTTACTGGATGCTCAGACCCAATTGGATAACGCTAGGTTTGAGTATGTAAAGGCATTGAGAGATTGTAATATTGCTTACGCCAAAGCTCTCTTTGCAGCAGGAGTTCTTAAAGAGGAGGTGAGAAAATGAAGACCTTTGTCAAGTACTTTTTATTTTTAATACTTCCGATAGTGCTCATCATTATGTGGCTTGCGGGAGTTTTCCATCAGAAAATAGAAGCAAAAGAGATAGAGAGAGAGGTAAAGGTAGTAAGAGGTATTGAAGTACAACCAGTGAAGGTGGTAAGGGAAGTTCCGGTAGCCTATACTGGGGTTGTAGTAGCAGGGGATAGGGCAGAAATATCCACCAAGGTTATGGGGTACGTAATAGAAGTCCGTGTAAAGGAAGGTGATTTCGTAAAGAAGGGGCAAACCCTATTCGTTATAGACCCAAGAGACATCAAAGCTCAAGTAAACATAATGAGAGAAAGAATACTACAGGCTGAGAAGAACTATTATGCCGCTAAAGCTAACTATGAAGCTGTAAAGAAAACTTATGAAAGATTTAAGAAACTTTTAGGGGAAGGGGCTATAACAGAGCATGAGTTTGACCAAATTGAAGCTAAATTCAAAGCTGCAAAGGCTCAGCTTGAAGCTGCAAAAGCTGAAATAAAAGTAGCAAAAGAGGCCTTTAAATCTGCAAAAGCTCAACTCTCTTACGCGGAAGTGAGGGCTCCCTTTGACGGATACATAATCCAGAAGATGGTTGATAAAGGGGATATAGCAAACCCAGGAATGCCTCTTGCAATTTTAGAAAGAAGGCCTTACAAAGTTGAAGTAGCATTTCCTGAAAAATACTTTGGTGAAATTAAAGAAGGCGATGTACTGGAAGTTTACATAGAAGCCCTCAGGAAAACCTTTCTCGCAAAGGTAATAGAAGTTGAACCTGCAATAAATCCTATGACGAGAACCTTTAAGGTTAAGGCTCTTATAGATGATGATAGAGTAAAAAGCGGTCTATTCGCAAAAGTTTTCAAAGTAGAAAAGGTACAGGAGCCTACAATTCTTATTCCTAAGAAATCCGTTTTTAAACGTTGGGACTTTACAGGTGTGTGGGTTGTAAAGCCCGATAATACCCTTGAACTTAGACTCGTTAGGTTAGGTAGAGAATACAACGGTTATTATGAAGTACTCGCAGGTCTTTCCAGCGGGGAAAGGATTGTTATCGATGGAATAGAAAGGGCTTGCGATGGATGTAAGTTAGGAGGTTAATCCGATGTACGGATTGGCTGGAAGACTGGCTAACTACTTTATTGACTCTAAACTCACTCCTATCCTAATAATGGTCTCCTTAGCACTTGGACTTTTTGCTGTTCTAACTACTCCGAGGGAAGAAGAACCTCAAATTGTTGTTCCTATGATAGATATATTCATCCCTTACCCGGGAGCAACTCCCGAAGAAGTCGAAGCCCGTGTAGTTTTTCCTTTGGAAAAAAAACTGTGGGAACTCAAGGATATTGAATATATTTACTCTGCTTCAACCAACGATATGGGAATAGTTACCGCAAGGTTTTACGTAGGAGCTGACCCGGTAAAGGCACTGGTAGACCTCAATTCTAAAATGATGTCCGCCCTTGATTTGGCTCCTCCCGGAGTAATTCTACCTCCGATTGTAAGGCTTATGTCAATAGACGACGTTCCCATAGTTACCCTTACCTTATGGGGAGAAAACTACGACTGGTATGAACTGAGAAAACTTGCCGCAACCCTCCAAAATGAAATAAAGAAGATAGATAATGTAGCAAACGTTTACCTTATAGGAGGAAGACCGAGACAGATAAGAATAATCCTAGACCCAAAAAAAATGGAAGCTTACGGTATTTCCCCCCTTTACATTGCCCAGTTGCTCAAGAGCGCAAATGCACAGGCTATAAACGGTAAGATAAACAAAGGGAATACGGAATATCTGATAAAGACAGGACCCTTTTTCAAGTCCGTTAAGGATGTTGAAAGCGTAGTAGTCACTGTAAAAGATGGAAGAGTTGTATACCTGAAGGATATAGCCACCATAGTTGATGGTCCCTCGGAAATAAAGGATTACGTCTTTTTTGGAATGGGTCAAGCTCATAAATACAAGGGAATAGAAGGAAAACCTGGAGAACTATATCCTGCGGTTACCATAGCAGTATCCAAAAGAAAAGGGACCAACGCTGTAGTTGTTGCTGACCAAGTAATAGAGTTTGTAAAGCACTTAAAAGGTAAGGTAATTCCCAAAGATGTTAATATTACCGTTACAAGAAACTACGGTGAGACTGCTCAGGAGAAAGCCCTTGAACTCCTTGAACACCTATTTATCGCTACTTTCTCGGTTGTATTACTTATAGCTGTATCTTTAGGGGTAAGGGAAGCTCTCGTTGTAGGTTTAGCCGTTCCGGTTACACTTTCGATAGCCTTGTTCCTTAATGAAATGTACGGCTTTACCTTAAACAGGGTAACCCTTTTTGCTCTTATCTTCTCAATAGGTATTCTAGTTGACGATGCTATAGTTGTAGTGGAAAACATTCACCGTTGGTTTGAAATGCAAAAACTACCTCCCAGAGATGCTATAGTCCGTGCCACGGATGAGGTCGGTAATCCTACAATCTTGGCAACTTTTACGGTAATCGCTGCCCTTATGCCCATGGCTTTTGTTACAGGAATGATGGGTCCCTATATGAGACCAATTCCCATTAACGCATCCGTTGCGATGTTCTTCTCACTGCTGGTTGCATTTATCGTCACTCCTTGGACAGCTTATCATTTCCTTAAAAAGGAGAGAGAACACCATGAAATAAACGTGAAAGAAACATTATTTTGGAAGATTTATTGCCGTATAATGTATCCACTTCTTGCAAGCAAAATAAAAAGGTATGCCTTTTACCTATTAGTTATCGGACTTATGGGAGCATCCGTAGGAATGTTCTTTACAAAGCACGTTCTGGTTAAGATGCTTCCTTACGACAACAAGTCTGAACTCGAAATAGTACTCGATATGCCCGAAGGAACAACTCTTGAAGAAACCTTTAGAGTTGCTAAAGAAATTGCAGATTACGTAGGAAGGTACTCAATTGTTACAGACTATCAAATTTACGTAGGAACCGCTGCACCTTTTACCTTTAACGGTTTAGTAAGACACTATTACCTCAGACAAGCTTCTAATCTTGCGGAGATACAGGTTAATCTCGTCGGAAAACACGATAGGGATATGCAATCTCACGAATTTGCAAAGCTGATAAGACCAAAGGTTCATGAAATAGCTAAGAAGTACGGTGCTAAATACGTTGCTGTTGTAGAAGTTCCGCCGGGACCCCCGGTTCTTTCTCCTATAGTTGCGGAAGTTTACGCTCCCGATATGAAGACTCAAAGGGAATTCGCTTGGAGAGTTCTAAAGATATTCAAGGACTCCCCTGCAATCACTGACGAGGGAATATATCTGGAATATCCAGCACCTATGATAAGGTTTGTTGTTAGAGAAGATAAGGTAAAACTTGCAGGTCTTACTAAAGAAGAAGTCGTGTATACCATAAAGGCTCTTGTCGGCGGATGGCAAGCAGGTATAATGCAAACTACAGATACCGAACACGTTCCCATAATAATCAGGCTCGATGAGAAATACAGAGTCCCGGAAGTGCTCAAAAATATAAAAATACCCAATAGAGAAGGAAAATTAGTCCCTCTATCCGAACTTGTAGAAATCCAAGAGGGTCCTATTCCCGAAACTATATACCATAAGAACCTCAGAAGAGTCATCTACGTAATAGGAGATGTTGCGGGAAGAGAAGAAGCTCCCATTTACGGGATTATGGATGTAAGAGACAAAATCCTGAATATAGAAAATCCCTACGGAAAGGTTGAAGAACTATGGATGTCCCTACCAGTACTGGAAGATAAGGTTTACGTAAAATGGGACGGGGAAATGCACATAACCTTGGAAGTGTTCAGAGACCTCGGACTTGCCTTTGGAGGGGCTGTCTTCGTTATGTACGTTCTGGTTCTAGGATGGTTTAAAGACTTTAGAATACCGGGATTAATTCTCGCTCCTATACCTCTTACGCTTGTGGGTATAATCCCGGGACACTTCATTATGGATAAGATAATGGGGAATGTATTCTTCACCGCAACGTCTATGATTGGATTTATTGCTCTCGGAGGTATTATTGTTAGAAACTCGATACTTCTTGTAGACTTTGCGGAACAAAGAGTTAAAGAAGGTCTCCCTGTTCACGTCGCTGTGGTAGAAGCTGGAGTAATAAGAACGAGACCTATACTCCTCACTGCTGCAGCGGTTATAATAGGTGCTTTCGTTATAATCTTTGACCCGATATTTAACGGATTGGCTATATCGCTCATATTCGGAACCATAGGTTCTACTACTCTTACATTGATATTAATTCCCGTAATGTACTACGCTTCAAAAGTAAAGAGAATGCCACCTGAATCTTGTCCAACACCTGAAGAAATAAAAAGGGATTTAATGGCTGACTAACCGTCGGCTTTTGTTCTTGTGTTAACTTTTACTTATTTCTTCTTTTATCAAAGATGAGCTTGTTTAATAATCAGAAGAGTTAGGATTTAAAAGCAGGAAGTTTAGCCAAAACATACAAGCTTCACCAACCCAATAAGAACTCCAGTTTTTATATGAGACTTTACCTTCCTTAGTTCTTTGTTTTTCTTTAG
>DQTK01000097.1 GCA_015662815.1 Aquifex aeolicus
AAAAAACGAAAAGCCATTTTGCGTAGTTATTAGGTATCGGAAGGATTTCATGCTCTACGAAAAAATTAAACATTTTTTATTATTTCTTTGAGATTTTTCTTATCTTCTTGGGTAAGTTCTTCACCATTACGAATTTTTTCATAAATACCACATTTAGCTTCCATTCTTTATAAAATTTTAGCAAACTCTAACTAACTGACTCTGTATAAGGTTGTTATCTTTTATCCATTTTTCCATACTTTTTAATGCCTTTTCAGCCATGAATTCCTTTCTTTTCCTTTTATCTTTAATTTTTTTCTTCAATGATGGAAGTAATCCGAAAACGGGATTCATAGGTTGTAGTTCCCCTTCTTTGGTAGTAATGTATTTGACAAGTGCACCGAGCATAGTCTCCTCAGGCGCTTGAATTAATTTTTCTCCTCGTGCTAATCTACCTGCATTTATACCGGCTAAAATACCCGTAGCAGAGGATGCAACGTAACCCTCTACTCCTGTAATTTGTCCCGCAAAGAATATGTTTTCCTTCTTTCTTAAATTAAGAAATGGGGTTAAAACCTTATTGGACTGAATAAAGGTATTCCTGTGCATAGAGCCCAACCTTACGAATACAGCATTTTTCAGACACGGAATTAATCTGAAAACTCTCTTTTGCTCCTTGTAAGTTAGCTTTGTTTGGAAACCCACTAAGGAAAGAAGGGTTCCCTCTTTATTTTCCTTTCTGAGTTGAACTACCGCAAAGGGTTCCTTGCCTGTTTCTGGGTCTATCAATCCTACTGGTCTCATGGGTCCGTAAAGAAGGGTTTTGTAACCTCTTTGAGCCATTTCCTCTATAGGTAGACAACCTTCAAAGTGCACCGCTTTTTCAAAATCTTTTGGCTCTACCTTTTCTGCTTTGAGAAGTTCTTCGTAAAATACCTTGTATTCCTCTTCCGATAGCACACAGTTGAAATAATCCTCTCCTCCTTTGCCGTATCTTGAGCCCCAAAAACCCTTACTGAAATCTACGCTTTCCGCATCTACTATAGGAGCTATTGCATCGTAAAAATAAAGCGTATCGTATCCTATGAGCTCCTTAATCTTTTCAGATAAAGCTTGGGAAGTAAGAGGGCCCGTAGCTATTATAACGATGTCATCTTCCGGTATTTCTTTTATTTCTTCTCTGATAACCGTTATATTGGGATGATTTTCTATCTTTTCGGTAATATATTCAGAAAATATTTTTCTATCTACTCCGAGAGCTCCACCTGCCGGAACCCTGGAAACAGATGCAGCTTCAATAACCAATGAACCGAGCATTTTCATTTCCGCCTTTAGTAGTCCTGCACCGGTTGTGAGTTCTAATCCTCCTAACGTATTACTACATACAAGTTCTGCTAGATTTCCCGTTCTATGGGCAGGGGTCATTTTTTTAGGTCTCATTTCGTAAAGTATTACCTTATGTCCTTCGCTAGCTAAACGCCATGTAGCTTCGGAGCCTGCAAGTCCGCCACCGATAACTATTACTCTTTCCTTCATCGTTTCTATGAATTTAAACTAAAGTTTTTAAAATGAGAAGGTTAATAGTCATTCCTGCAAGATTAGGTTCTACAAGGTTAAAAGAAAAACCACTGAGAAGAATTCTCGGTAAACCTCTTATAAGATGGGTTGTTGAGAACTTAAAAAAAACAGGTCAGGAGCTACTGGTTGCAACGGATAGTGAAAAGATAAAAGAGATTGTAGAAGACTTGTGCGAGGTTATACTTACTCCTTCCGAAATCCCTTCCGGGAGTGATAGGGTTCTCTATGTCGTAAAGGATTTAAATGTAGACTTAGTAATAAATTACCAAGGTGATGAACCCCTTGTTTATAAGGAGGATATAGAGAAAATTTTTAAGGCCTTGGAGGAAGGAAATGAAGTAGTTACATTGGCTACCCGGGATAAAAAAGCTTACAAACGCCCTGAAGACGTAAAGGTTGTAATTGACAATAAAGGATATGCCGTTTACTTTTCCCGCGCTCCTATTCCATATTTTAGAAAGAAAAGTGATTTTTACCCCTTAAAACACATAGGAATTTACGGATTTAGGAAAGAAACTCTCATCAAGTTCGGTTCGCTACCGAAATCTACCCTTGAAGAAATAGAAGGTCTTGAACAGCTAAGGCTTTTAGAAAACGGAATAAAAATAAAGGTGATTTTGACAAATAACTTTTACCACGGTGTTGATACTGAAGAAGATGTAAAAATTATAGAGAAAATATTAAAAAAGGGTATTAGCAAGGAAGAACCCTAAAATTAAATTTATGGGAATGAAAATTTTGTTTCTTTGTTATAGATTCAATTCTCTTTCTCAGCGTTTATATTGTGAACTTACAGAAAGAGGACATGATGTTTCAATAGAACTCGACGTTCACCCGGAGCTTACGATAGAAGCTGCCGAGATTTACAAACCTGATTTAATAATAGCTCCTTTCTTGAGAAGAAAGATTCCCGCTGAAGTTTGGAAAAAATATAAAACCTTGATTGTTCATCCCGGACCTCCCGGGGACAGAGGTCCACACGCGATAGATTGGGCTATTCTTAACAACGCTAAGGAGTGGGGTGTGATGCTTATAGAAGCATCGGAAGAATACGATGCAGGCGATATATGGGCATACAGAACTTTTCCCATGAGGTTTGCAAGAAAATCAAGTATATACAGAAATGAAGTTACAGAAGGAGCCGTTGAGTGTGTATTAGAAGCTTTAGAAAAGTTTGAAAGGGGAAACTTTGAACCTATTCCCCAGAGCGGAGAATTCACTTGGAACAGGATAGATAGGGAAGATAGAAGAATAGATTGGGAAAAAGACGATACTCAAAGGGTTTTGAGGAAAATATACGCATCCGACAGTCAACCGGGTGCTATAGGAATTGTGGAAGGAAACGAGTACTATCTTTACAACACTTATCCCGAGGAACAGTTAAAGGGAAAACCTGGAGAAGTTTTGGCCCACAGAGATGAAGCGATATGTATAGCCACTAGGGACGGAGCAGTCTGGATTACACACCTGAGAGAGGTTAAAAAGGAAAGTATTAAATTGCCAGCGCTTAGGGTACTTCCCCATTTATCAGACAAAGTTCAGGAATTAGTTATAAAACCGTGGGAAAAAGTGGATTTTAAAACTTACAGAGAAATTGAATATGTAGAGGAAGAAGAAATTGGGTACATATACTTTAGGTTTTACAACGGTGCTATGTCTACCGAGCAGTGTTATAGACTCCTTGAAACAATAAGATACGCTAAAAAAAGACCTATTAAAGCGATAGTTTTATTAGGACAGGAGGATTTCTTTTCGAACGGAATGAATTTGAACACGATAGAACATGCGGCAAGTCCGCCAGATGAGAGCTGGAGAAATATAAACGCAATAGACGATGTGTGTGAGGAAATACTAAAGACTACCGATAAATTAACAGTTGCAGGTATGCAAGGAAATGCCGGTGCGGGGGGAGTTTTTATGGCTTTAAACTGTGACCTAGTATATGCCAGAAAAGGTGTGGTATTAAACCCCCACTATAAAAATATAGGAAATCTATACGGTTCCGAGTTTTGGACCTATATACTTCCGAAAAGGGTCGGATTAGATAAAGGGAAGGAAATAATGGACAACAGAATGCCTATAAGTTCTTCTGTAGCCTTTAAGGTAGGACTAATAGACGGTGTTTTCGGAAAAACTCCTTCGGAGTTTAGAGAAATTTTAAAGAATAAGATAAAAGAATTTATAAACTCAGCCGATTACAGTAAGTTTATTGAAAATAAAAAGAGAGAAAGAACTAATCCCAAATGGTTAGAAAAAATCCAAAAAGCCCGTGAACATGAACTTGAGAAAATGAAACTTAATTTCTACGGTTTTGACACAAGTTATCACATCGCCAGATATTACTTTGTTCACAGAAAACCTCATTTTAGAACTCCCCCTTATCTTGCAAAGCACAGAAGGAAGGTAAATATAGATTGATAATCTGTGATGGATTACCTGATATCTTCTTCTCCTTCTATAACCTTCCCCACCTTTTTCATCAGTAGAAGCAGAAAACCTATAGTTAGTTTTACTTCAGGGTTTCTTAATTCTTTAAAAGCCTTCCACATACTCATCCTCAGTTTTTTCCTTTTCGCTTCCAGGAAGGCTTCATAGTTTGCCCTTGCTAATGATTTTAAGTTTCCAAATTCCAGAATGCTTACTAATTCGCCAATCATAAACTTTAACTTTTCGGTGTGTTCTCTAATGTGGGCTTCCCTCATTCCACCGGAGCTATACACCGCCGTTTTCAAATATTGACATATGTATGTAAAACCTCTGCGAAGTATACAAGAGTATCAATACTGTTCAAGAAAGTTAACAAGCGCTTTATATTATCCGGATTAGAAAAATATTCCTCTATTAGTTTATCCTCAGGTTGCCTTAAAAATACGTACATATCCCAAACTCCTTATTTATGCAAATTTTGACCTATACGTTTTAAAGCCAAAAGAGTGAAAGTTAAAGCTCTTTGGATATCTTCATCAGTTAAAGCCCTTTATACTTGTTCTGTAATTATTTTCCAAGGACTGATTTTGATAATGGTTGTAGTAGATAAAATGGGGAGGATATCGGATATATGGTTTGCATCCGACAGAGAGTTGAGGAATTGTTTTCAAAAGTGAAGATTTTTAGAACTGAGTGGCTGGAGAAACTTCATTTGTTTGCTTGTTTACCTCTTTGCTTTGGGGGTTGCTCCCTTTGTTGTACCTTAATTTCTCACCCGGCGTATTAATTCTTTAACAGAATATATAGATGCTAATTTTAAAAGTCATCTATTAACACTTCTCATATCCACAAGGAAGTTGAACCTTCAATCTTATTTTTCCTGGTGGAGGCGGCGGGAATCGAACCCGCGTCCGAGGACGGCGGCCACATCCGAGGCTCTACAGGCTTAGCCCGTGTTTTAGGTTTCCCTTCGGGTTGCCCACGGGCAAGCTACCCGAAGGTAGCACGGGTTCCGGTGTCAGCTACCCGGTCCCGTGCAACCGGGTAGCCCGAGCGGGTATTTCTGACGCCCTCCGGAGAGCCACCCGCAAACCCTCCGGGGACGCGCTGCCTGTTAATTAGGCAGCGAGAGCGAGTTCAGCTTCGGGAAGTGTTTCGATGGCTGTTACGGGAGCCACCCGGCCTGCTCCTCGGGGACCGCCAGTCCCCGTCGAATCCTTTCGCCCCCTTACCTACATTCTAAAAATATAAATTATATCTCTATTCAAACTGTGTCAAGAAAAGTAATTCATCGAATTTGCCCGGAACAAATTCCTACACACACTTTTATCTTATCATCCATTGAGCTCAATATCTGGGCACCTAACAAACTTGAATTTCAAAGCAAACTTTAAAATATCTTCATTCCCTCTACTCCTACCTACAAGCGTTTATATCCGTATTTATCACTAACTTTAGTTCCTGCAATTCCTTTTATTTCTTTTTTCCGAGGAGATATTTAGCTATTATGAAGAAAATAAGGGTTCCTATGGTAAGAATCAGAGAAGTTGCCCAAGCTTTTCTATGCCAATCTTCATAGGGTCCCATAGCGTAAACGAATATAGTTACTGTGAGAGATGCCATAGGGTCAAAAATATTATAGGTTGTGAAATTGTTGTTAAAAGAAGTAAAAAGTAGGGGAGCAGTTTCCCCGGTAATTCTGGCAATTCCCAATATTACACCTGTAAGTATACCTCTTTTAGCAGCCGCTAAAGAAACGTCTTTTATAACCTGCCATTTAAATGCACCTAAAGCGTATGCTGCTTCTCTCAGAGAATCGGGAACAAGTTTTAATATCTGAGCCGTCGTAATAGCTATTACCGGAAGCATGAGTAATGCAAGGGCTACCGAACCACTGAGTCCGAAGAAGTGTCCGACGGGTTTTACCATTATAGCGTAAACTGCTGTTCCCACAATAATGGAAGGTAAACTCACCAATGAATCAGTCATGGTTCTAAGGAAGTCTACAAATTTACTAAATCTTCCGTATTCTGTAAAGAAAATTCCTGCTGCGATACCTACCGGAATTCCTATGAGGGTTGCCAAAGAAGTAATAATCAGGTGACCTACAAAGGCATGTTTTAATCCCCCGCCTTCTACTCCCGGCGGTGCAGGTTCTTGCAGTATTAAATCTATACTTATATTCTGAAATCCCTTGGAAAATACATCTATGATTATCCAAAATAGCCACAATATACCATAAACAGCTGTAAGAAAAGAAAGGA
>DQTK01000126.1 GCA_015662815.1 Aquifex aeolicus
ACCTCTCAATATAATTAAAGGAAATAAAGAAAACCTTCCTTTAAGAACTTTGGTTCTAATTTCCATCCACGCTTTAAAGCTTTCACCAGCTTGTCCGCATAGTAAATTGGTCCGGGAAGTTTTAAATTGCTCGGACGTCCTATAGTAGAATAATTTAGGAGAGTCAACTTATAAATTAATAAAATATCATAATCGGTTAAATCCTTATAGGTAAACCCATTTTCGTCTATTTCTACTTTTTGAGATATTTTTAACATTCTAGGATATCCCCTTCTCGGACTGTGAGGTTTTAATAAACAAAAATCTCCTACTTTTATACTTAAATGTTTATCATTTCCTTTTTCTAACCATTGATAAACTGTATGCTTTCTTACATCTATCATAGTTATCTTACACTTTTTGCTTTTTGTAAACTCTACAAGTTGCTTAAGTTCTTCGGGTTGTATTTTCCCATCTCTAAGAATCAGTATCTTTTTGTTAGAAAAGTCCATATTGTAATCTGCATCTATATGAATCTCTTCTAATAGTGCCTTTATTCTTACTGTCTCCCTGCGGGCAGGATTTAATTTTTCTATAGGAATTATGTTTTTCAATCTGCCATTTGAATCATGTACAGTTGTGCATCCCGCCACCCTTCCTGTATAAGCTTCTGCGAGTCCTGTATCTATTCCCAAAATGTAGTCATAATAAACCTTTTCTTCAAGGGCAAAAAACTTAATACCTAATTTTCCGAAGAGATTATAAACTATATTTGATAAAGCAAATTTTATTTTGTTCTTATTTGTATAGGTATCTATTAAAAAGTTTTGACTTAGTATGTTATTTAGAAATAAGTTTCTTTTTAAAGGTATATAGTAATCAAAATCCTCATGTTCTTCTACAAAATCATCCTGACTTCCAAAGATAAAGGCAAAGCCAAGCTCTTTTTCTGATAATTCTTTTTTTCCTTTTTTTAACAATTGTCCTAATTCCCTTACGGTTTTGTCAATTCCTTCAGAGCTTTTTTTAAATAAAAATTCAAACCTATTTGTTTCAGGATTTTTTATAAACTTTAATCTTGGTATTTTATTAAACCCCTCCGAAGCCTCCCTAATAACCCTATACACATCAGCAATTAAAAGAAGAAAGTTTTTAATCATGTCAATATCACTTGAAGGATTTCCTGATTCCACTAACAGAAATGTACCTATTTCGTCTAATTTTTGTAAATACTCAGGGACATATTCAGGGATAGGAATATCAACGATTAATTCTTTTTTCTTCTTTCCTCTTAAATCTTCCAATTTATGTATCCAGCTAAATAAATCTGCAGTATTTTCTATAGTTCGTTTTTGTGGTTTTCCGACAACCTTACATTTTATTATTTCCTTCCCTTGTTTATCTTTCTTATCTTTCCCTAAATAAAGCTTTGCTTTAACAAAGTTAACCTTTAATTTTCCTTTTCTATGATTGTCAAGTTCTTTGAAACTTATATCCTCATAATTTAACTCTAAGTATGGTATTTTATCGTATATTTTATAGATAATCTCATATTTGTTCCGAAATAAAACGCTTTCATAAACCTTTTGTATTTTTTTACTTTCGTTCTCTGAAGCAAGCACAGGATTATATGCAGGAATACAGTATTGAGGTAAGAAATAAAGAGGATTTCTCATATCCGTAGATGAAACACCCACAATAATCGGCTGATTTTCGTCAAAGTCTTCAAATTTGGCTATCTCCTTTAGCTCTCCATATGTTGTATTTCTTTTTTCTTGGGGATAATATTTCAGGTCTTCAAAGGAGAATCCTGAATTCTTCGCTTCATCTTTGCTTTGTATGTATGTGAGTAAATAACTTCTTTCGTTTTCTTCTTTCAAATCAGGAACATACCTAAACCAAATCTTAATATCCTTTGACTTATCAGGAAACCAGCAAAGAGTCTTTAACTTCTCTAAATCTCTTCCTATAAAATCCCATAAGTTTTTATTCGCTAAGATTCTTAACTTTACATTAAAAGCTACATAAAAAGCATCATTTATATGTTCTACATTTATTCTTTCCGGGATTATAGATAAGTTCCATCTTCCTGTCCTTTTCTTTTCTTTACCTAAAAATTGATGTTGTATTTCCTTAATAATCCTATTAATATCCATTTTAACACTATTTCTAATGTAAGTTTTTAAAATCTGGTTACGAAAGGAAGATTCAAGCTCACTAAGTTTGATAGTTTTCTCTAATTTAAGGTTTAAATTCTCTTTCATGTTTTTAGAAATAAAGTCTATTTCTTTATAAGAGTAAAGTTTGCGGTTTTGCGTATCCATAAATCCATATATATTTTCTAAACGCTTATAAAATGAGGTTAGTTTACTACTATCCAATATATTAGCTGAAATGTTATAAACGTATATTTTTTCAGGTATGCTTAATTGTTCTAAATTAACCCTAAAAATGTTAAGTTTTAGAGAGGAATTATTCCTTCCTTTCATTACTTACCTCCTAAACCAACCTCACCCCCGTCCTTTTGGCAATTAAACTAATCTCGTCTTTAGAATCAAAAGGTTTGATAATTACGTCTATTTTTTGCTCTCCTATTTTTTCCTCAAGTTTTACTAAAAACTTCAGCTTCTTTCTTAATATGTCCTCTTCCATTTCGGTTTCCACGTATAGGTCTATATCTCCGCCCCTTTTGTCTAAATCAACCCTTGAACCGAAAAGCCAAACCTTTACATTTTCTCCGAAAACCTCTTTAGCCGTCTCAGCAATAGCTTTTATCTCCTCCTCGGAAAGCCTCACCTTAAGCATTTATAAGCTCCTCTACTTTTTCTATTACTTTCTCAATAGTTTTAACCTTCTCAATTGCCAGCTCAACCGCTTTCAGTTTTAACTCCGTTTCCCAAGGATATATATGGACAAATTCATTTCTTAATTTCCTTATTTCCTTCCATTCCTCCGCTGAAGGGATAACTTTATACTTTTCAAGTGTGTTCAAGATGTCTATAAAAGTAGCTTCAGTATATTCCTTTCCCGTCAAATACTCATAAACCAGTGGGAAAAGTTTCTCACTTACCGAACTCTGAAGTTTTATAAATCTAAAAATAAAAGCATCCAAGAGAATTATGTAATCCTTTTCTTCAAGGAACTTTTTATTTAAACCTTTCTCTAAAATTTTTCCGATGTCATATATTACATACTCAAGATGTCCTTTTACCTCCATTAAAACCAGTTTTATATCCTTCAAACTATTTCCTCCGAAACCTTAAGAACTTCTTTTATATACTCCCTAACCTTCCCAAACCTTTCCGTGTATTCCCTATTAAGAGCTTCCAATTTCTTAAATTCCTCTTCAAGGTTTATTTTTTCCTCCTCCTCGTTCGGAGAGACATACAGAGAAACATTTAGGTTAAAGTCATTCTTTTCTATGTCGTTTATGTGGACTACACGGGAAAAGCCTTCCACCTCTTTAAATTCTCTGTAGACTTCCGCAATCTTCTTAATATTTTCCTCCGAAAGCTTATTAAGCTTTTTCTCTTCCGGGTGAGGTATGTATTCCTTACTTGCATTTATAAAGAGTATTTTTTCTTTTCTCTCTTCGGGTTTTTCTTTGCTCAAAATAATTATTACTCCGGGCGCTTGGGTGTTGTAAAAGATTTTTTCAGGCAGGAGTATAACGCAATCTATTAAATCCTCCTTTATAAATTTTGCCCTTATAGTTTTTTCCCTTCCTCCTCTAAAGAGTGCCCCGCTGTCTATCACAATTCCCGCCTTCTTTCTTGTATAGTAGTTAATAAGCTGTATCCAAGCCCAGTCCGCAGATTGGTCTGTTGTATATCCAAATTCAAAAATCTCCCTGTGTTTCGGATTCTGCTTTAAAGTTGTTTCGTTATAAAGCTTTTTCTGATTCCACGGGGGATTTGCCACCACTTTGTCCGCTTTCCCATCTTCATAAAACTCTCTCTTAATAAATTCCTCAAACTTGGAATTTAAAAGGGAATCTCCGATAAACACTTTTGTGTTTTTAATACCGTGCAGTATAAAGTTAAGCTCAGCCAGTACCGCAGTAACTTCATTCCTTTCCTGCCCTATGAGTGTTATGTTAGAGTTTTCATCTTTATTCTTTGCGTAAATGTTCTGTTCTATGAGCATAGAAGCAGAACCGCATGCAGGGTCTAAAATAACCTCCTCACCTCGAGGTTCTATTAAGTTAGCAAGCAACCTACTCACTTCAACGGGTGTATAGACTTCTCCTTCTTTTGCCTTCAAAGGAGCAAAGTAGTAAAGAATCCATTCATAGGCATCTCCAAGAATGTCATATTCAGATTCTGACAAATCTAACCTTGAGAATAAGTTAATAAGTCTCTTGACTATTATACTGTTTTCTCCCTCAAACAGGGTAGGAAGTCCCGTTCTTTTAATGAGTTCATCAAGCTTATTCAATTTTTCCCTGTTAAGTTCAACTATGCGGTTGAGCGCATTAATGAATTCCGTAGGTTCATTTTTTACCTCATGCCACACTAAAAGCCTTTTATTATCTGTATCGTATAACTTTAAAATTCTTATGTTTGCAATTCTATAAAGTTTCTCTCCCTTGGTATTTGGTCTTTCCTTCTCAAGTTTTCTAACTTCAAGCAGATACTTATCACTTATAGCCTTATAAAAAAGGAAAAGGAGTAAAACTTTGTAATCAACTGCTGTCCTGATTATATCCGCACCTTCCTTAAGAAGATTTATAAGCTCATCTTTTCCTAATCCCGTTTTTCCAAAAACGGTACTTTCTTTTAACCTGTAAATCTTTTTTCTTTTGTCTTTTTCAGAAGGTTTTTTCTCTAAAAGTCCTGCTCTTTCAAGTTCTGAAAGAACTTCCTTCTTATTAGCAAACTTAACACCCAAGTTTCTAGAAGCAGATTCCAAAACTTCTGCAGCTTCTTCAAAAGTAAAAGGATTAGTGTTAAACTTTTCAATTAATACAAGGTAAGCTTTTCGGAACTGAGGCTCAAGATTACTTAAACCCATTTAACCCCTCTATTAAGTAGTTATATATTTTTATCACTACCTTTTAGTGTATACCCGAATTTGAAAAAAGTCAAGAGGAAATAGGATAAAGCAATAAGAATGAAACTAAGGAGAAACAAAGGGTTATATTGGTTTGACAAAGCTTGTATGTTTTGGCTAAACTTCCTGTTGTAAATCCTACGTTTGTGTCAAATGTCTAAGTATGACTATAGAACTTTAAATTTCTCATTCTTCTTTTTCTATGCTTTCTTTTTCCCCCTCTTCAGATTTTTTAAACGGTCTCAGAAGCTTTTTCCCTTTTTTGGGAATTATTTTTAGCTCAGGACGAGAAACCGCAAGGGATTCTTCGGGTATATCTTTATTCACCACGGAACCACCGGCAATATAGGCAAAACCTCCCAACTTTATGGGAGCTATTAACAGGGAATTGCTTCCGATGAATGCGTTTTTCCCGACATAACTGGTGTGTTTATTTCTTCCATCGTAATTTGCAAAGACTACACCCGCTCCTACATTTACATCTTCCTCTATAGCTGCATCTCCAATGTAAGAAAGGTGTTTAGCTTTAGTATTTTTACCAACTTTGCTCTTTTTTACCTCTACGAAGTTTCCGATTTCAGCCAATTCACCGATTTCTGACCCATTTCTTACTCTTGCAAAGGGTCCTATAACGGCTCCCTTTTTTATCTCGGAATTTTCTATAATTGAATACTCTCTTATCCGAACATTTTCTTCAATGACCGAGTCTTTAATTACGCTTCCCTTTCCTATTATTGCTCCTTTTTTTACCTTTGTTTTTCCTTTAAGAATTACATCCGGGAATATTTCAACATCTTTTTCCAGATTAACATCCGGTTCTATCCATACGGTTTCTGGAAAATGCACGGTAATACCCTTTTCTGTCCAAAACTTTACGATTTTCAACTTTATTAGATTTTCAACGAGTGCTAAATCCCACCTTGTATTTACACCCATAGCTTCATAGGGCTCTTTGACCATAAAACTTCTTACCTCATAACCTTTGTCCGTCATGTATTTGATAACATCGGTAAGGTATAACTCACCTGTAACTTCACTGGGTTTTATACTGTAGAGTGCTTCGAGCAAATGGGGAGCGTAAAATATATATGTTCCTGCATTTATTTCTTTTATAGCTTTTTCTTCAATTGAAGCGTCTTTTTCCTCAACAATTCTTAAAATCCTATCGCTTCCTTCTTCCTTTATAACTCTACCGTATCCCGTTGGGTCAGGAAGATATGCAGTTAATACTACTCCACTTAGCTTTATACCTTCATAAGCCTGAACCATGTGAATAAACTGCTGCATATTTCTTATGGTTTCTCCGCTCACAAGGGGACTATCTCCGTTTATTATCAATACATATCCATCGTATAAGGCAAAGAAATCTTTCGCGGAAAGAACAGCATTTGCAGTTCCACCCTTGGGGTTTTTTTGAATAAAGAACCTCAAGCTTTCATCTTTGAAAATTGACATTACTTCTTCAGCTTTGTGTCCTACTACTACGCATACGTCTTCTATTCTTCCGTTTTTCACATTTGTAAGAACGTACCAGAGTATGGGTTTGCCCAGAATTTCATGGAGAACTTTCGGTTTATCACTTTTAAATCTCGTTCCGAGACCGGCAGCAAGAATAATAGCTCTCATTTGATTAATCTTATCAGTCCTTGTGATGCCTTGCCACACCCCTTTTAGAGCTTTTTATGAAATCTACCATCATTCTTACTTCCTTGTAGTTTCCCAGTTCTTCGAGAACTATCTGCAGGGCTTTTTCCCTTGGAAGAGGGCTTCTGAAGATAATTCTGTAGGCTTTACTGATAGCTTTTATAACATCTTCAGGGAAATTTTTCCTTTTCAAACCTATAAGGTTTATTCCGTATAGCTTTGCATGTTGACCTGAAGCTACGGTAAATGGGGGAATATCTAATGAAACTCCCGTAAGACCACCCACCATAGCGTATGCGCCTACCCTTGCCCATTGATGAACCGCCGAAAGTCCGCCTATGAAGGCAAAGTCTCCAACTTGAACATGACCACCCAAAGTGGCACAGTTGGCCATTATTACTCCTTTCCCTACAACGCAGTCGTGAGCAACATGGGAATAAGCCATAAGCATAACATCGTCCTTTACAATCGTTTTTCCTTTGTCGAAGGCTGTACCTCTGTGAATAGTTACGTACTCCCTTATGATTACGTTGTTTCCTATTTCTACAGACGTTTCTTCGCCTTTATACTTTAAATGCTGAGGTTCCTCTCCGATTATGGCTCCATCAAGAATTTTACAGTTTTCCCCTATAACTACATTTCCTTTGATAGTAACCCTGTTTCCTATTTGTGTACCTTTTCCTATCTTTACATTCCCGCTTATAATAGTAAAAGCTCCTATTTCCACATCTTCGGGAATTTCAACGTTTCCTTCAATGATTACGCTTTCATGTACCTGCATTACGCTCTCCTGAGAAGATATTAAACCTATTTTACACCTCCCAGATAGGTATATAAAACGGATACTTTGAAAGCTCTTTAATAGCCTCGAAAAATCTATCCTTACTTTTAACGGATTCTGAAAGTTTTACTATCAATTGTTCGTAAAGGACGTGGGGAGATGTATAAAGATCTGCCGGAACACCTTCCTCAAACTCAACTATACTTCCTAAGGAAAAGATAAGGTTTTCTCTCTCCTCTTCGCTTAGCATAATCAGTATTCTGTTTAGAATTGTAAGAACAATTTCTCGGTCATTAATGTATTCGTATTCCGATTCTTTATGAATTTCTTGCAGAATAGACAATTTATTGCTATCCATGGAGTAGGGCATACCGTAGTATGGAAACACGCTGTACTCCTGAGGAAGGTCTTTAATAAACTTTACGTTGCTCCTGAGAAATTCTTTACACGGGAAAAATATCCTGTGGAATATACTCCATACCTCTTTACTCTCTGTATTGAAGCTACCCAAGAATTTTCCGGAAAAAAGAATATTCTCCTCCTCTAAGAAAAACATACAGGATTTAACGTAAGGGAAGTTGTTTACAGGAATAACCCTGATGGAAAAACCTGTGGGAGTTTTTATCTTAAGCAGGGGGATTTCTTCTACAGCACGAAACTTTAAGCTACTCAATCCCGATACTTTGAGAATTCTCCCTATGCTTCCTCTACCCAAGACTATAACGTTGGGGTTTAATAGATATATCCGTCTTAATACTTCCAGATTATAGGGCTCAAAATCGGTAATAAGTACAAGGTTTATGTCCTCCAGTGAAAGTTCCATATCCCTTAAAGCCTTGCTTAAACTTCCGAGAATATCCAGAGACCCTACGTTTACAAGAATAGTGTAGTTCCTGCTTTCATCTGAAAGATTCAGAATATACAGGTTTTTTCTGAAAATACCTTTTTCGTATTCTTTCCATACTACCGTTATAAATTCCTTGTGTTTAACTATATCTCCCTTCTCTCTACTTATCTCTACCTCACGGGTTTCTTCAAAAAGGGCTTTAAAGAAATCTTCTAAACTTTCGAAGGATGAAACCTCCTCAATTTCTCCCTTATGCTCAACGATAGTGTAATTGGAAGACAGAATAGATTTGAAAGCTTCAAAAGAACAACTTAGGGTTATGGGATTTGTGGATATGTAGCAGGATTTTTCTTCAGACTTTATTTCCAGAACTAAACTTTTACCTTCCTGAGAGGCTTTTAGGATTGCATTTATTAACCCTATTTCCTCAAATTCACCGGAACTTGCTTTGTCAAGGGCTCCCAATTTACCTAGAAGTTCTAAAGGATTGAAAGGTAGTCTTATAGTGTTTAGATGGGAAAATCCCAGCTTTAAAACTCTTTCTTCTTCTTTTTCACTACGAGTGATAAAAATAGGTATAAGAATCTTTTTTCTAAGAGATTCAAACCATAAATCTTTTTCCGAGAAGGGTATTAAAAGTAAATCTGCCTCCGAGTTTAAAACTTCGGTAAATTTCTCTGAGCTGTTTGCCGTGTAGAGTGTATGACCTGTTACCTCAAAAATATCCTTTAAAAGGATCTCAATTTCTTCTTCCGGGTCGTAGAGAATTACCTTTAAACTCATTACTCAATTTCCCGCTTTTTAGCTGCTAATTCAAGAAGTTTTAACTGCTCCTTGAGTATATTCATAGATTGTACAACCATAAAGAATGCATGTTCAACATTTATAAGGGCAGCCTGAAATGAAGGGCTATGGTCCTCTAGAAGTCGGAGTTCTCTGTACCTTCTATAGTATTCATCTATTTCTGTTCCACACTCTAACAGTTTTACAAGTACTTCCTTGGCCAGCTCCTGAGCTTTATCTCTCGTATCCATATAAAGAAATTTAACCTCTTTTTTTTCTTTCCCTTGAGGAAGGGATTCCGAGAACTTCCCTGTATTTAGTAACTGTCCTCCTTGCTATATTGAAACCCTTTTCTCTCAGAATTTTTGCTATCTGTTCATCGCTCAAAGGCTTACTTTTGTCTTCATTCTCAATAACTTCTCTGATTAAGTTCAAGAGTTCATCTTGGGAAACCCCCTCTACAGATTCTCTTACGAAAAAGAATCTCAATGGGTAAGTACCTACGGGCGTCTTTACGTATTTGGAGTTTACAATACGGCTTACTGTTGATTCGTGGATTCCCAGAATTTCCGCTACTTCCTTAACCGTAAGGGCTTTTAAATTTCCTTTCCCCTTCAAGAAACCCTCTTGTCTTTTGAGTATTATGTCCAAAATTTTCCTGAGATTTTCCCTTCTTATTTCTAAGGCTTTCCTTATGGACTCATATTTTTCAA
>DQTK01000036.1 GCA_015662815.1 Aquifex aeolicus
ACACCCAACCAATTCGGCATAGGATTTGTTTTAATCCATATAACATCGTTGAGTATCCAATATCCTAAATCTTGCATAATTTTCCCAATTCTAAAAATACTGTGATATGTAGCAATAACCCAAATTGTAGCATTTGGTTTCATAACCCTTTTAACTTCAGTTAAAAGTTTGCTTATAAAATCATCATACTCTTGGAAGGATGAGAATTTATCCCATTCGTCGTTAACCCCCTCTACAGTAGTTTGTACTTTCCATCGCTTCAGTTTCTTGTTTGGCAACTGTAGAAAGTAAGGAGGGTCGATAAATATCATGTCAAAAACTTCATCTTCGATTTTCTTTAGAACTTTGAACGCATCTCCCCAGATAACTTTGTTTCTTATTTCTTTGATAGAGTACTTCTCTTTTTCATCCAAATCTTTAATGATGAGTTCGCTAAATCTATGATTAATTTTCATTTCATCCATTTATTCCATCTCTTTAATATGATTTCTTTCATACTTTCGATGTTCCTAAAGCGGTGCGCATGTCTGTTGTCAAATAAATGGCGAGGAGGGTTATAATAAGGTCTACAAATCCAAATATAATTCCATATTTCAAGTTAATCTGCTTTACCATTTTTACCTCTGTAACTTATTATATACACTGATTGAGAAATTAAGGAAGAACAAAGGAAACAATCCCCAAAGCAAAAAGGTAAACAAGCGAACAAATGAAATTTCTCCAACCACTCAGTTCCAAGAATCTTACCTTTAAAAACAGTCCTTCAACTCTCTGTCGTATGCTTTTTTGCTCCATACTTCCCTTAGTTTACTTTTTCTCACCCAGCGTGTATGGTGGTTATATTTTAATTTCTATGGATGTTAAGGGAAGAAAATACGGGGAGACTGAAATAGAGAAAGCAGAATTGGAACCTTGGCCTAATCCTAATCCTGAAAGAGACTATATTATCGAGATAACTTTTCCAGAGTTTACATGCCTTTGTCCTCGCTCCGGCTATCCAGACTTTGCCACAGTTAAGATTCGATACATTCCCGATAAGTACATAGTTGAACTAAAATCTCTAAAGCTTTGGCTTAATAAATTTAGAAACAGATATATATCTCATGAAGCGGCAACTAATGAAATTTATAAAGCTTTATACGACTTACTTAAACCCCGGTTTTTAGAAGTTATAGGAGACTTTCACCCGAGAGGTAATGTTCATACGGTTGTAAAAGTAAGGAGTGATGGAAAATACGAATAACCTAAAGAAATCACATACATAGAGAAGAAATAACAGGACTTTATCTTAACCCTCAATCATTCTTCTGAATAGCGATGTATTCACTCGGTGGCGGAGGGGGAGGGATTCGAACCCTCGGAGGGGTTTTAGCCCCTCTGCCGCTTAGCAAGCGGCCGCCTTCGGCCTCTCGGCCACCCCTCCTTTATTCAAGATAATTTTTAATTATATCCTAAAATTTGCCCTTTTCCAGTCTCTTTAATGCATAATAGTCTCCTATTCCGTATTTATTCCACAATTCCTCCAATATTCTGAGAAATATTTCAGCCGTTAAGGTTGCATCTTTTAAAGCTCTGTGAACTCCGTTAGTTTCAAATCCTAATGTATCGGCGATAGATTTCAAGGAGTACTTTTCGAGATTCGGGAAAAGTCTCAGTGAAAGTTTTAAAGTACATAAGCTGGGATTTTTGAATTTTCTGTTGTAATATAACTTAGTATATTTATTTATAAACTTTATATCCTGCTCTACGAAATGTCCCACTACAATGTTATCTCCTACAAATTCAAGGAATTTAGGTAATACACTCTTTATAGTAGGCTGGCCTACAAGCATTGCATTTGTTATACCGGTGAGTTCTTTAATTCTTTCCGGTATAAAGTATCCGGGATAAACGAGGGTGGAAAATTTTTCCGTTATAATTCCTCCCTCTACCCTCACTGCCGCTATATCTATTATGTCAGCCCTTTCAACGTCAAACCCTGTAGCCTCAACATCTATAACCACAAATGTACTATCCAATAAGTTCTCCCGCATTACTTTAATCCTTTTTTGAATGTTCCTCTATCTCATAATTCTCTATTAATGGATTTATTAAGTATTTTTCTACTAACCTATGTAAATCTATATCTTCGGAAACTTCCAACTCTACAACCTTCCCAACCCTTACGTTGGAGACCTGAAAACCGTTCTCTTTAAGCATCTCTTCAACAGCTCTACCTTGGGGATCGAGAAGACCTTCCTTAGGCATAATTATTATCCTTACACTCTTCATTGCCTCCTCCTAATCCTAATTTTAAATGGCCTATAATCAATTTCCATGGAATTTCTCGTTAGACACACAGATGAGGATACACTCTATAAGTTGGTACTCGGGTTAGTCGTTCCAAGACCTATAGGGTGGGTTTCTACAATAAGTAATGAGGGTATCACCAACATAGCTCCCTTTAGCTTCTTCAATGCGGTAAATGATGCTCCCCCTGTTCTTATGCTTTCTATAAGCAACAGAGATGACAATACGCTTAAAGATACGATAAGGAATATTTTGGATATAAAGGAATTTGTAATAAACATGGTAAGTGAAGAACTTTTCGAAAAGATGCTAATAACCGCTGAGGAATTCCCGCCCGGTATCAGTGAATTTGAAAAAGCAGGACTCACTCCCGAGGAATCTAAAATGGTGAAAGCTCCGCGCATAAAAGAGGCAAGGGTTTCTTTCGAATGTAAACTCTACAAATATGTCCCAATCTACGATATGCACGTCATATTCGGAGAAGCTCTTTTAATAAAGGTTAGCGATGATATACTTACGGATAACCTTAAGGTGGATTACGAAAGTTATAAACCCGTTGGTAGACTAGGAGGAAATTATTATGTGAAAGCATATGGAAATTGTAAGATAAAAAGGTGTTAAAATAAAAGGCACTATGGCAGCGACACCGGTTGAGGGAAGTGGGGCAGGAGCTGTAGATATTCACACTTTATTTTTACACTTAGCTATACTCCTCTTTTCCGCAAAGCTATTCGGTTCTATATTTAGGAAGCTGGGAATTCCCCCTGTCTTGGGCGAAGTAACCACAGGGGTAATACTCGGCCAGAGTTTTCTGGGACTTATTCCTCTCTCAGAAGCTATAAAAGTTCTCGCGGAACTCGGTGTAATACTTTTACTCTTTGAAGTAGGACTGGAAGCAGATATACACATGCTCATGAGGGTAGGCCTTTGGTCTACTGCAGTAGCTACCGTAGGGGCTACTCTTCCTTTTGTAGGTGGGTTTATAGTCTCGTATTATCTTTTCGGGCTTGACCTTGTTGCATCTTTGTTTATGGGAGGAGCACTTACCGCAACCAGTATAGGTATAACGGTAAGAGTTCTCACGGATTTGGGTAAACATAAAGAGCGTTTTGCTCAAATCGTTCTCGGGGCAGCGGTACTTGACGATATTATGGGTGTTATAATCCTTGCAGCCCTTTACGAATTTGCCAAAACTCGTGCAGTTCACTTTGACACAACTGTTAATCTAGTAATGCATATAGTTGTATTCTTCCTCGTAGCTCCAATAATCGCCAATATAGTTGCAAAGATTTTATCGGTAATAGCAAAAAAAACTCAAGATGTGGACATAATCCCGGCATCAATTATGGCTCTAATTCTACTTGCAGCTTATTCCGCTCACAAATTCGGTTCTCCTTCAATACTAGGTTCCTTTACAGCAGGTCTCGCACTATCGAGAAGGTTTGTAATTCCCTTTGCTGCAATTCTTCGCCTCGATGAACAAATGATTCACAAGGTAGAGAGATCTATCACTCCTTTGGTATGGGTTATGGCTCCAATATTCTTCGTATCGGTAGGACTTGCGTTAAACCTAAACGCTATAGACTTTTCCTCCCCTGAATTCTGGGCTTTTTCAGGGGCTTTAATATTTATAGCTATAATCGGTAAAGTTTTATCAGGCTTCGTCATTCCCGGGTCTTTAAGGGAAAAAATGAGCATAGGTTTTTCTATGCTTCCCCGCGGAGAAGTAGGTTTGATATTTGCCGAATTTGGAAGGGGTTTTAAAGCTATAAACGAAGTAGAATATGCGGTAATCATCTTTGTAGTTGCTGTAACTACTCTAATAGCACCTATAGTTCTAAATGTACTTCTGAAGGAAGAATGAGGAAGAAGATAAATTTAGTTTATCTCTAACAGTATAAAACTTATGTTATCTTTTCCTTCTTGATACGCTATCTCGTATAAACACTTAGCCTTTTCCAAAATCTTTCCCTTTCTCAAGCATAGAACTTTTTCCCTAAAGGATATGGGTTCCCATAGCCCATCGGAACAGATAAGGAATAAATCCTCTTTATTAGGGACTTCCTCTTTAAGGAAAACTTCGGGGAGTTCTGGATATCCTCCCATTATTGCAGTTTCAAGCAAATTCCTTTCAATATGAACTCTCAAGTCATCATAGGAGATTTTTCCCTCTAGGAAAAGACTAAAAATAAACGTATGGTCCCTTGTTAAAATTTCGAACTTCTCAGAAGAAAATCTGTAAACTCTACAATCTCCTACGTTAAACACAAAAACTTTCTGGGTAGAGAGGTAAATTCCAGCAAGAGCAGTCCCCATTCCGAAACAAAACTCGTGACCATCGTTTATATACTCATCAAGTTTCCTTTTAGCGTTGAGGATTATTTCTTCCACATCATTTACCTGTTTAGGTTTACTATCTTTCAAAGTTTCAAGAACTATGCCACTTGCTTTCTCACCACATGCGTGTCCTCCAAGACCGTCTGCCACAGCAAACGCTGTAAAATCGGATATTTCTAATTCTTCGTAAATTACCTGATTGAAGGAAGTTTCCTTGAAAACCTTATTATCAACGAGTATGGCATCTTCGTTCTTTAACCTTACTTTACCTAAATTTGTTATGTAGGCGGTTTTAACCTTCATTGCCCTTTTATAACTTCCAGGAGGCATTCACGCATAAAATCTTCCGAGGGAGAACCTATATCTCTTATTACCTCAAAGTCTTTATCGAAACCTTCTTCTCTCAATTTATTCATCAAAATCTTTAGAACATTTTTTAATCCTTCTTTCATCGAGATACCTTCCTTGAATATATAGAGTTCATCATCTTCACTGAAAAACTGAAGACCGTAATCTTCCATATTCTTCACTTTAAAATCCACACCTAAGGCATAAGCTTTACCATAGGTTATGGCGTTTTCCTCAGGAATATAATGCTCGGAGAAACAACTGTACTTTACATTCCTAAAGAGCTCTTCATCCTGCGGGGTTGCTACTATATAAAGTGCTTCCTCTTGTTTTACCTCTCCCTTTTCATTGACACCAGCAAGTTGTATGTAATAACTCCACGACTTCATTCTGTTTCACCTCCTTGTGAGAATCTGTGGCTCTATCTATAATCTACATGCTTAATAATATTGCAAATAATTTTCATCTTAACTATTTTTTAAATGTAATTTTAGGAGGAGGTTAATGAACGC
This sequence comes from Aquifex aeolicus, assembly GCA_015662815.1. Classification (GTDB taxonomy): domain Bacteria; phylum Aquificota; class Aquificia; order Aquificales; family Aquificaceae; genus Aquifex; species Aquifex aeolicus_A. The sequence goes on from DQTK01000036.1 coordinate 5,487, forward strand.
ATTAAAAAATATGTTTATATGGCTGATATTTATCGGAGCTGCAATAGTAGCCTTTAACCTATTCGAAACTAAAAGGGGGTTTAGCGCAAAAGTTTCCCTTAACGAATTTGTAAAACTCGTTGAAGAAGGAAAGATATCTTACGCTCAAGTAAAGGGAAATACGGTAATAGTTCAAACAAAAGATGGCCAACGCCTTGAAGTGATTCTTCCCCCTAACTCCAATATAGTTGATAAACTCATCGAAAAAGGGGTAAGAGTAGAAGTTTCAAATCCTGAACCACCCGGAGGATGGTTCGTAAACCTTCTAATATCCTGGCTTCCGATACTTCTATTTATCGGTATATGGATACTTATTCTCAGGCAAATGTCCGGTGGGGCAAATGCTACACGAGCCTTTAACTTCGGCAAAAGCAGAGCAAAACTATACATAGAAGAAAAGCCTAAAGTAACCTTCAACGATGTAGCCGGGATAGACGAGGTTAAAGAAGAGGTAAAAGAAATTATTGAATATCTAAAAGACCCGGTAAAGTTTCAGAAACTCGGTGGTAGGCCTCCAAAAGGAGTTCTGCTGTACGGTGAGCCGGGAGTCGGAAAAACATTACTTGCCAAAGCTATAGCAGGTGAAGCTCACGTTCCCTTCATATCCGTCTCCGGTTCTGACTTTGTCGAAATGTTCGTAGGAGTCGGTGCAGCTAGGGTGAGGGATTTATTCGAAACTGCAAAAAAACATGCTCCGTGCATCATCTTCATAGATGAGATTGACGCTGTTGGTCGTTCAAGGGGAGCAATATCCATAGGAGGAGGGCACGATGAAAGAGAGCAAACTTTAAACCAGCTCTTGGTAGAAATGGATGGCTTTGACACGTCTGACGGAATTATAGTAATAGCAGCAACAAATAGACCGGATATATTAGACCCCGCTCTTCTTAGACCCGGAAGATTTGACAGGCAAATTTTTATTCCGAAACCCGATGTAAGGGGTAGATATGAAATTCTAAAAGTGCACGCGAAGAATAAGAAGTTGGCAAAAGATGTAGACTTAGAGTGGATAGCAAGGGCAACTCCGGGCTTTACCGGTGCAGATTTGGAAAACCTACTCAATGAAGCCGCTCTACTTGCTGCGAGGAAGGGGAAAAACGAGATAACTATGGAAGAAATAGAAGAAGCTCTCGATAGAATTACCATGGGTCTTGAAAGAAAAGGAATGAAGATATCCTCTAAAGAAAAGGAAAAGATAGCTATCCACGAAGCTGGACATGCTCTAATGGGATTTGTCTCTGA